>NZ_LMQJ01000020.1:0-77798 GCF_001424605.1 Bradyrhizobium sp. Leaf396 | reverse complement strand
ATGGCGTATCGCTCTCCTTGAGAGGTTCTGGCAGGCTCGACACCCGCCTCGATACGCCGCCTCTCTCAACCCGTCATCACCCACTTTCCCGCATAGCTCCGCCCAAACGCTATCGCTGTACAAACGGCTGCTTGGCGCACGATATGTCCTCCTGGCTGGTGGCGATCTGTGCCACGAATTTACGTACAGTTCGCGGCCGAAGGCAAGGTGAAGCGCAAATTCATAAGCAAACCATCTTCCGTGAGTTCAGCATGCGCAATTGTGAATCCGTGCTCAAGCCCGTATGGGAGCTCGCATTTTCCATTCTGATAGAGGCTCACCTGTTGATTTGTGCCGAATTGGTCCGGAATCGCGCCCTCGGGATCTGTTACGGCGCGGTTGTCGAAGTGGCAGCGCAGGCGCATTGCAAAAAAGTGCACAAGCGTAGGCCTACCATTGATTAGCGTCAAAGTTTCATCGGTGAGCCACCCTAACGTGGGCGGACCAGTTACAAACTGGTCACAAAACCCAATGATGGAGTCAATTGATGAACATGATCGGTCAAAAGAGCCTGCTGGTAGCCTTCGCCTTGGCTCTTGCTCTGAGCTACTCGGCAGCGGCTTCCGCGCAACACGCCCCGGATGCGCACGCGCAGCAAAATGCGCCCGCTCAGCAGACGATGCCGGCGCAGCAAGGCCAGGGTATGGGCCATGATGCAATGGACCACGGTAAAATGGGCGCCAAGGGAATGGAGGGCGAACACGGCCGGATGGGGTCCGGAATGAAGCAAGGCGGTGCCAGCGATACAACCGCCACGAAAGGAGCCAACCCGCCGGCAAACTCGAACGCGGCGCCGCCCAGCGGCTTCAAGTAAACCGCCACCAGCATCTCGCAGGGCGATGGAGAGCCAATAGAGCGACTCGGCGGATCGCCTAGCGGAGATCATTTAAATTGGCCATCTGCAGCGACTCTGATTTGCAAAGTCACTGCAGCCGGCACTTATTCACCCATGTGATGAGGAATCACATTGAGGAACTGCGCCGTGGTCCTGACCGGTTCAGCACACGGAATTGAAGAAAACCGAGTCCTGATTTCGCCTATCGGGGGATGAATGATTGTTCACGCAAGGACGCACAGGATCATTGCGGCGATCATCAAGCGGGCCGAGCGGGGCTCATTTATTCCTTTGGTCGGAGTGACGGCATTTCTCTCAACTCTGTCGATGAGCATCCCCGTGGAATGGCTGGTAATCGCCGCCACCCTGGCGTGCCGGAGGCGGTGGGCCGCGACTGCGTCGGTGGCGGCGCTCGGGAGCGCTGTGGCGTCACTCGGTCTTTATCTCGCTTTTCATCATTTTGGCTGGAACATCTTGGCTGAGCGCTACCCCGAGCTTGCCGGGTCGCGGGCCTGGTTACAAGCCACGGATTGGCTGGCAAGATATGGGCTTCTCGCGCTGTTCGGGTTGATGGCTGTACCACTTCCTATTCCCAAACTGCCCATGCTCGCTGTCGTCGGAATCTATCGCCTGCCGGTACCGGACGTCTTTGCTGCGATCGTTGCCGGAAAGATCATCAAATACCTGGCTTACGCGTACATCGCCGTTCGTTTCCCGAACGCCATTCGTTCCCTCGCCGACCACGCCGTTCCATGGAGCAGGTTTTCCACCGCTCGATTGCAGACCTGGCTCGTTGCTGGCAAGGCCACGATTCGTAGAATACGTGTCTGGACAACGACGACGACGCAGAAGCACGGCATCAGAAATGGAGAAGGTAACATTGGCTGACGAGATCAGTGGCCGTTCGTCCGCTTGGACCCTGCAAATTGCGCCGCAGCGGGTTTGGGAAGCAATCACCGTCAGGTCCGTGCTGCCAAAGTCACAACGCGACGTCCGTTTGGACCTGTTTCGCGGCTTGGCAAACTGGTTGATCTTTCTTGGGCATATTCCGGATTCGGTGCTGGCCTGGTTCACGACGCGAAATTACGGCTTTAGCGATGGCGCCGATCTTTTCGTGCTGATCTCCGGGTATACCGCGACCTTCGTCTTCGGCAAGATGATGATGGAGCGCGGCTTTGTCATCGGCGCGACCAGGCTGTTGCGGCGGGTCTGGCAGCTCTATGTCGCTCATCTGCTGATCTTCATCTTCTACCTTACTGCGGTTCATTACCTTGCGCATAAGTTCGACGATCCGCACTTGATGGATCAATTCAACGTGGCGCCATTAATGAACTTCCCGGTCGAGACTCTCTCGCAAGGCCTGATGCTCAAGTTCAAGCCGCTCAATCTCGACGTTCTGCCGCTCTACATCGTGCTGATGGCGGCCTTCCCGATCGTCCTGTGGTTCATGTTGCGATGGCGCAACGCGGTCATGATCGGATCGATCGGGTTGTATCTGGCGGCGCGCCATTACGGCTGGAATTTCGCCTCCTATCCTGCGGGCGCTTGGTATTTCAACCCATTTGCATGGCAGCTGCTCTTTGTTCTCGGCGCTTGGTTGGCGCTCGGGGGAGCCACGGCAACCCGGGTCCTCCTGCATTCCCGACTTCTTTTCGTGCTGAGTATCTGCTTCGTCCTGTTCGCGCTTGCCCTCTCGCTGGGCGAGCGAATTCCCGAACTGCGGCCGTTCATTCCTGACGCCATTGCGGGGCTATTCATTCCGAACGACAAGACCAACCTTGCTCCCTACCGTGTGATTCACTTGGGGAGCCTGGTGTTCATTGTCGTCTCGCTCATTCCGATCGATTGGCCAGGACTGAAATGGCCGATCTTCAGACCGCTGATCAGGTGCGGTCAGCAGTCGCTGCCGGTGTTTTGCGTTGGCTTGTTCCTCTCGTTCATCGCGCATTTCATGCTGGCGTTCGGTTCGGAAGGGGTGCTGGCTCAACTCCTGATGGGCGCGGCAGGTCTGTGGATCATGACGATCATCGCCTATTATCGGACATGGTCGAAGGACGTCGATAAGAGCCTATCTTCTGGCGGAAAGTTGGCGAAAAGCGAAGCCGGTCGAAGCCGCGAGCCCCGTGCCGAAGGATAAAATGAGCTATTGGTTCAGAGGCATGTCGTGGGGCAGGGATGATCACTTCCGAGCTGACGTTCTCCGAACAAACGCAAGCCGCCATTCTGCATGGGCTTCATTGGACGGCGTCCGCTATTGAGCTGCTCGGAGTGGTGGTGATCGTCGGCGGTGTAGTCGGTGCGACGGTGTGGTCGCTGCGCGAGATGCGGCACCGGCAATTTGCCGATGCGTTTCGTTCGTATCGTGCTAACCTCGGCCGCGGCATCCTGCTCGGTCTTGAGTTCTTGATTGCGGCGGACATCATCGGAATGATCGCGATCGTGCCGTCGTTCGATCGGCTCGGCGTCCTCGCGCTGATCATCGTGATCCGTACGTTCCTGAGCTTCTCGCTTCAGATCGAAATCGAGGGCCGCTTACCGTGGCAGCGGCACACGGGTGGGGACGACGACGCGGATCGCGCCGGGCTCTGACCCTTTTAATCGGGCTCTGACGGCGGTGGGGGCTCGCTTAGGTTCTGGGATGCCGAGCTGTAGAAAGCCTCAAACATCTTTTCGAGGGCTTCGTCGCGATTGACGCGTGTCCGCTCAATCAGTGCCGTGACCAGGCTGAAATACGTTCGCTCGGCGGTAAGGATTATCGTCGGACAGCGGGGTGCGCCTGTCGCGGAGGGATTTGGCAGCAAGCTCAGCCAGTCCGCGCAGCATGGAGAAAAAGTCAGCGAAAGCAGATAGTGGCTGGCTCGCATTGGATGAAGCCATTTCGCCAATCCTTCAATCCTTCTCGCGCCAAAAAGAAGCAGTTTTAATTCGAGGCCGAGCGGCACAGGGTGGGAATCACGATAGCGAAGAGGTGGCATTGTATGGGAAGGCTTGGATATAGAGCTTCAGGCGTCACGGACCGCAGCGACGAAGAGCTTTCTCTGAACTCCGGGCAGCGCTTGTGCTTCACGACAGCGCTTGCGTTCAGCGTGATCCTGCCAAGCTTGCCTGCAAGGGTCGCTATTCTTGCGAATGCGGTGGATACGAAGACGATTTCCCGACATACTGGACCGATTACAGGTATCTATACGCTTTCAGTTTTCATCTCGGCGCCCCTTTTCGGCAAGATGTCGGATCGGTGGGAGCGCCGCTCTGTCTTGGCGATGGGACTGAGTGGCTTCAGCGGAAGTCTGGTCATCTTTGAATTTGCCGATAGTCTCCTCTCGATCTATTTGGCCCGAATTCTCGGCGGGTTGGGCTCGGGTGCAGTCACGCCGGTCGCCTTGGCCCTCATAGGTGATTTTGCGCCGGACGATGGCTGGCGCGCACGGCGCTTCGCCTGGCTGGGGGCGGCGACGATGACTGGCTTCATGACAGGGCCATTCTTAGGCGGCTCGGTTTTTGCCGCCGCGGGCAGCCCTTTCTCGACGGCTCAGTATGCGCTGCTTTGGCCAGCGGGGTTTGCTCTTCTGTCCGCCGTTGTTCTAGCTCTTGCGATCCCGTGCGAGCGTCGCCTTCGTCCGTGCTCTGCCAGCGCAATGTTTTGCCGGGCCAAATTCGTCGTGCAATGACGCTCAAGCTGCTTTGGCTGGCTGCCGTCGTCGCTGGATGCGTGGCGGCCTTTGACGTCGTCCTTACCTTGCGTGGAAGCTTCGTCGCAAGCCAGGGCACCGCATTCGTAGCGCTTGTTCTTGCCGAGTGTAGCGCGGTCATGCTGCTGGCTCAAACGGCTCTCTTCTCGTCGTCCCTTGTGCAGCCACATGTGACGAAATGGCTGATCGCCGGCATTAGGCGCACTGGCAATCGGGCTGGCGATCTTCCCTGCGCTAACCCAGACGGCAGCGGTGGTGCTCGGTGTTGGCCTGGTCGCCGCGGCCGCGGGCATCGCGGCGCCGGCGATCACCTACTGGACCTCGATCGTGGCAGGTGAGCACCAGGGCGAGCAATTGGGCCGATGGACCGCGGTCACGAGCCTCGCGCAAGCGCTTGGTTCGGCAGCCGCGGGACTAATGGTTTCGCAAGGCTCGGACCAAAGCTTTTTTGTGTTTTCCGCGATCACCGCGCTGGTCGGAACACTGCTCGCGCTGCCGCTTTCCGGGAGGTTGACCGCTTCAAAAACCGACTGAACTGATGTCGGACCAAGCGGATCGCCGCCAGAGCAGCACATCTGCGCTTCGGCATGCAATCCTTTGCGACAGATTGATAGAATCCAGAAGATGAGCCTCGGAGCTTGCATCGTGACGGCAAACCGTTGCTGGTCGTCGGCTCATTGAGTGAGCCGCTATGCTGGTCGCTTTTTTCGCGAGCTTAGGGCCGCTGCCACGATGAACAGCGGCCCCTTCGTCTTCGAATTGACCCAACTTCACTTCAGGTTCGTAATTGCAGTCAAGTCAGCCGAGAGTTTGGCGATGCCAGTGGCGCCACACCAGTTGGAGCCAAACCCACCGGGGTTGATGAGCGAAACATTGGCTGGACTGGTCACGCTCGCTGTGAAGTCGCTGGTGTAGGCGTTGCACGCTCCCTTGGAGAGATTGGTGTCGGAGTAGCGCAGATCGAGGGTAAAAACCTTATAGGTGAAGCCAACCCCGATGTTCCAGGTGTTGTAGCTCGGCTCCGGAATACCAAACTGATAGATTTGTCCTGGAATTTGCGTTCCGTAGAACCGATCCGAGGTGCCGAGCCACTGCCGTCCGAATTCACCAGAGACGTACATGCCGATACCGCTGGTGCCGAAGGTCGAGCTTGGAGCGGTCCACTTGGCGGTGATCGAGGCGTAGTTGCCCCAGGCGCCGAGGTTCATCATATTGGGGGTATAGTAGTTGTTGGCGCCGATCTGAAACTGGTCATTCAGGGTCACGTTGACTTTGGCATAACCCTCATAAAAACTGGCGTTCCTTTTGGCGAAATTGCCATTGATCGGAAGTCCGAGGGTGACAGGGTCGGCGTTTGCTACGCAACCCGCCTCTGAGCCAGGAATTCCCGAGCCCGGAAAGGCGAAGGCGTTGTAACAAGTGCCACCGGGATAAAGATAACCCCAGACGCCGAAGTCAAAAGCGAAGATGCCAAAAGTGGGACGGATGCCGCCATAGATATCTATTTCGGCTGCGGCGCGGTTGGGGAACGAGATGCTCGCGCCGCCGGCGCCGATATACAGTTGCACATCCTTGGTGACGTTATAGCGCGGCTCGAAGTAGGCCGCGACCGATGGCTTGTGATTGGATTGAGTGATGCCGCGGAACACGTAGTCGCTCATGAGTGCAGCGCCGAAGGCGAAATCCCACGCCTCGAAGGCGGGCGGGGGCGGCGCCTTGGCTGCCTTCACGGACATGTCCGCCGCGACAGCCGAACCTGCATTGATCGCAAGCACCGCCGCGACCAGACCCACTTTCTTCATGACAACCCCCATCACAGTTGCAGCCCCTCGCCGAGCGCCAAGAAGAGTAGGGACTCAGCTGTTGCTCGACACGTCTTTCTAGGATCAACCTACCCAGCAAAGCGCAGAATTGCGAAGCCACAACCGTGGGCAATTGCTCAAAGGCTAGGCAATTTGACCCATCCTAAGTGAGTTCTTGGCAGGTGTTGTATTCAGACCATAGATTTCTGAGAATAAGTGCAAAGCGCGACTCCTCGGACCGCCCGCCAAACTGCTCTACGCGCCAAACCGGACTGCCTGCGGCTGGCGCTCCGGCAACATCCCTGTTGAGAGCATTGAGCAACGACCTATTCGGCTGGGCTGCCAACGGAAGGCTGCCATGAACGGACGTGAACTACGAATATGGCGCAAGCTCCTGGGCTACACGCAGGAGGATGCGGCCAATGAGCTTGGGGTTACGCGAGCCACCATTCAGAATTGGGAACACGACGTCACGCCTGTTCCGGTCACCGTCCATTTGGCGTCCCGGCAGCTCATTCGGCGCTGGAAGCAACGCGCCGAGTTCGGGCCGGTTACCCTGGTCTACGCAAGCGTCCCACTCCCGTCGCCAAATAGCGTCGCGGGGCCGCCGACGCTCACCTGCAGGCGCTATCCGGATAATCACACCGCCTTCCGCAAGATCTTGGAGCTCAGAACGAGCCCAAGCTTTTTTAATCCCCTGATTATCGACGAGGGCAATGTCATCATCTGGAGTGGTCCCCAGCTGATTCAACAATGTGAGAAGCTCAGCCAGAACAAGGATAGGCCGTGAGACATACACGAGTCACTTTGGATTTGTGCCGCAGATTCTATGCCTTTGAACGCTTCAAAAATTAGCTGAGGTGCGGCTTTGGATTGCTGGGATCTCAAGAAGTGGCGAAAAAAGCACGGGTTCAACCAGTTTGATGCGGCGGAGCAGCTTGGAATAAACCGAGGTAGCTTCCAGAATTGGGAACGAGAAGTCAGACCCATTCCGAGAGCTGTCGAGCTTGCTTGCGAAGAGATCTCACAATTGCGGCGACAGCGCCCTGACTTCGGTCCAGTAATCCTTGTATATGCCGACGGGCCGATTTTGCAGCAGTCTAGTGAGCTCTACTCCCTCGCTCTGCTGCGTTGTGACCGTTTTCCAAATAACGAAGCGGCCATGGAAGAGGCCACTCGGCTGGGTTTTGATCCGTTGGTTGTTGATCCTTTCATCCTGGCGGAAGATGGTTCGGTTGTTTGGGATGCGCCCGAACTTTTGGAAGAATGCAACAGGCGAAGACGTGCAAAAAACTGCGCGAAGGCCTCCGCCTGATCCAAATTATTGCGGCGAAGACGCCTGATCGTATGAACTGGAGATCGTGCGCGACCGCTGACAAGGAACTCCGGCGTGATCAAGTCGATGCTACTGCCGATCAGGCAAAAGCCTTCTCCAGCGAATGGATCAGAACACCGATCGACCTGTCGTGACGCGTGATCGGCGGGATGGGACGCTCGATGCCGAGCAGCTGATAGACCGCCGTTTGGGCTGCGCGCACCGAATGCTCGACCGTGAAGACCACCTCGTCCGGAATTTCGACGAACTGGCTGATGAACGCCAGGTTCTTGGAAGTCGGCGGAACAGGCAGCGGACGATCGGACCTGAGCCGCGGCATAAACATGCTGGTGATGTACGGCATTCGGCAGGGAATGCAGGTCGCTCGTCGAAAGACCGCATAGTCGAAGTTCAGATGACCACAAAGCTCGCGCAAGATTTCCGCTCCTCCACACTCCGACATTGGCTTGGCTACGAAATTGCCGATCCGGTCGGGGTGCAGGGCATAGCCCCAGAATACCGCCACGTCGCTTGGTTGGCCGACGAAGTGCGGTTGATGGTACAGGACGATCGACATCAGCCAATTGGAATCCTTGAACGTGACCAGCCCCCCCGTGCCGGCGGCGTTGCCGGAGAATGCCTCCATCTGTTGGAAAAAGCTCCGGTCGCGACAGGTCACCGTGAACGATGCCCAATAGGACTCGGGAATCGAACTGTTGAACACGGCAGGGTTGCCGAATTCCGGCCGCCCGGCGGCGATCTTCTCCCAGAGGACCCATCCTTCGCTGTCGGCTTTCGTCCGTGGTTCGGCAGGGCTCGTCATGGAGCCGAGGCTTGATGCGTCGGTCATCGAACCGTTCTGAAAGAACACGAGGTCGTGGGCTTCGACCGTCGCGACGAGCTTGGCGCCTTTCCGGTCGATCGTAAGGCCTTTCACCCGGACCTTTCCGCCTTCGTCCGCAACGTCGATGTCGGTCACGCGCCCGTCGCTGACGAACCGAACGCCGTGATCCTTCAGCCATGCTTCCACGGGACGAACGATCGCGTCATACTGGTTGTAGATGGTTCGCTTGACACCGCCGAGCGTCTCGATGCGCGGAAACTCGTTCATGAACCGATGCAGATAGCGTTTGAGCTCGACCGCGCTGTGCCAGGGCTGAAAGGCGAACGTCGTTTGCCACATGTACCAGAAGTTTGTCTGGAAGAATGCCGGGGACAGCCAGTCCGTGATGCGGCTGTTGCCGAGCTCGTCTTCCGAGGCCATCGCCAGGCGCACCAGTTCTTCGCGATCGCGCATGGTAAAGCCCATCGTCGACACGTCGACCTTGAAGCGGTTACGGTCGACCAGTCGTGCCTTGGAATGGGCTCTGTGCTTGAGGTTGAATGCGACCGTCTCGTCGCGGACGGTTTGGCCCGGGTGCTCGAGCGACGGAATCGTTGAAAGCAGATCCCACGTGCATTCGTAGTGGTCGGTCGTCAGCATGCGGCCGCCGCGCAACGAATACGACCCATCTGGAAGCTGAGCGCCATCCAGACTGCCGCCAAAGGTCGAGAGGTTCTCATAGATCGTGATCTCGCTGCCTGACATTGCGCCGTCGCGGATCAGGAAGGCGGCGCCGGCGAGCGATCCGATTCCGCCGCCGATGAAGTAGGCTTTCATGTTAGGCTTTCCTGGCTGAAAGGGTGTCTAGCGCGATAAGCTATTGTGTGAGAAGCCGCGGGCCTTGAGCTAAATCAAGTTGTTGTTTCGGCCTGCAATTGCCCCCTAAGTTGGGGAACGGCGTCCAAAACTTGAAAGCCGATTAACACTTTTCGTCTCAAAAATCCGAACTGGGCGTGTCGTTTGAGCTGGCGGATAGCTTAGCTCGAGTGGCCGATCGCAAACGCGATCATCGCTTCCAACCGGAGCGGTTGTGACGATCCCAGCCGCACCAGCTGCGTGGCGCGCGAGCGAGATCGGATCACGGTTTCCTGGCTCTAATGACGGATATGCGTCCAATCCCCACAGACTGCGACGATTGCCGGCGTAGGCCGACAAAGCCGGCGTTAACAAGAGAACCCGTCCAGCTTCCGTTCAGATGTGGGGTTGCGGCAGCCGGCCCAGAGATGCGCTCGGTGAACTTGAGTATTCTGTGCTCATTGGAATTGGTCGGCTTATCGTAGTCTGCCACATGTAAAGTGCCGCCGCGCCGCAGAACCCTTCGTAATTCGTTGGCAAGGCGACACTTTTCATCGGGCGAGCGATCGTGGAAACTAAGTACGCTGACGGCCTTGTCGAAAGAGCCGGCGCCGAACGAAAATCGATCGCCAGTCGTTGCGGCCAGGACCTGAACGTTCTCGATGTGACGGCGCGTAATATCCCGCACCGCTTTCGCGACGCTGCTCGGGTCAGGGTCCACGGCGACAAAGGTCGTGGTTGGAAAACGCAATGCCAGCATAATCGCCATCGACCCGCTACCTGCGCCGAAATCAAGAATGCGGTCGTCCGCCCGAGGCGCAAGAGAATCGATAACCGCTTCCTGCCAGGATCGATCGCTCATCATGACATCGAAAAAGCCTTCGTAGAGAAGTCTGGCAAAACCAAGCCGAATTCGGTTGGAAACACGCGCCAATCCGACCACTGCCTGCGGCGTCGACATGTTTTGCCGTCCAATGCAGATCAATCACAAGCTAAGCCGAAACACATAATCGGAAATAAAGGCAGCAAGTTGAGCCAGATCAACGATCTGCGAGATTCTTAGGGTTACATGGGGAGAAACGTGAGGATACCGCCAGTACGTACAACATGAATGGGCGGGTGAGTAAAACGACGATGCGCCTCTCTCGAACCATCCTGGCCCTGGTGACCGCGCTGTCGGTGGCAATGCTACCGATGGCGGGAGCTGCCAATTCCGGCTCGATGGCGCACGAGGTCGCATCGCAAGAAATGGCAGTTGTGAGCTCCGACGTGCCGGAAGCCATGGACGACTGCTGTGCGGACCAGATCAAGGCCAACCCTTGCGACCAGCCGAGCGATCAGTGCTCGCTGGCCTTCTGCGCGTCGCAGTCGGGTACCATCGCTGATGTCACCAGTTTTCCGTTTGATTTCCCGATCGTGACGGGAAATCCGCTCCCCATTCCGGTGGAGCAGGTCGTCGCTTTGCATAGCGGCAGTCCGCCGTTCCGTCCTCCGCGCGTCTGATCTTCTCTCGCGTGCTGCCGACCGTGAGCCGTTTGCGCTCGCGTGTGGCGACAATTCCGCGCGCCTTCGATTCGGTTCCGAAGCCGTGGAGAGACCAGACCTATGAGGAGAAGATCCAATGATTTCGAAGTTCACGCGCGTCGTGGCGCTCGCCACCGTGACCAGTCTTTCAGGCTCGGCGGTTTTCGCTGCGGCGAGCGATTACGCGTTCGAGCCCATCAATGCGGAGATGAAGAAGGGCGACGACGTGACGGTGGCGGTGCGCCTGACCAACAGGGCGACGGGAAAGCCGGTGCCGGACGCGGTCATCATCCGCACCCGCGTCGACATGGCGCCTGACGGGATGGCCGAGATGGAATCGCCGGTCAGCCCGTTGCCGGCAAAGGAGCCTGGCGTCTACGCCTTCAAGACCGATTTGCCGATGGCCGGTCGCTACCAGCTCAGCGTCGCCGCCAAGGTGCAGGGCGAGGCGGAGACTGTGATCGGCAAAGTGGTGATCAAGGCGAGCAAGTAAGGGGCATTGTCGGCGCTTCGACCCGGAGCGCCGACGCACTTTTTAATCTAGCTCAAAGTGCCTTTGGGCACGCGCCATTAAGGTGAATGATATGAACAAGCTTGTGATCACGCTCGCAGCCAGCGTTGGGCTCGGGGCTGCCGGCTTTTGGCTAAGCCAACAGCCGCACATGCGGGCGCAAACCTATGTAGCCAGCGCAATCGCAGCCGAGAGGTCCGTGCTCTACTACCGCGACCCGAGCAGCGCTCCATTCTGGTCGGCTGGTCCCAAAAAGGACAGCCAGGGCCGCGATTATCTGCCGGTCTACGACGACGAAGAGCCGTCGTTGGACCAGCCCGCGCCGAAGCCGCAAGCGGCACAGGCGGGGCGGAAAATCCTCTACTACCGCAATCCCATGGGACTTCCGGATACCTCGCCGGTGCCGAAGACCGACCCGATGGGGATGGCCTATGTCCCGGTCTACGAAGGCGACGACGTAGATGACGGCCTGGTAAAACTCTCGACGGGCAAGATCCAGCGAACCGGCGTGAAGTCAGAACCAGCCGAGCGTCGCGCGATTCGGACCCTGGTGAGGGCACCCGGCACCATTCAACTCGACGAGCGGCGTGTCTCCGTGATCGCGATGCGCGCGGAGAGCTTCCTGCAAAAAGTCGCCGATGTGACGACCGGCACCCGCGTCGCGAAGGGAGAGCACCTTATGGAGGTCTACAGTCCCGCCGTCGCATCGGCCGCGGCGCAGTATATTTCGACCATCGATTCCCCTGTCACCAACGGCATCGGATCGTACGGGCGCGGCTCACGGCAGCGGCTTACCAACCTCGACGTTCCAGAGCCTGCAATCGTCGCGATGGAGAAGAGCCGCACAGTTCCTGTCACCATCCAATGGTCGGCTCCGCGCGACGGCATCCTGCTGGAGCGCAACGCCATCGAGGGCATGCGCGCGCAACCGGGCGACGTGCTATTTCGTATTGCGGATATTTCGGTCGTGTGGGCTCTGGCTGATGTTGCGGAGCGCGACCTCGGCAGCATCACGGTCGGTCAGCCCGTTGCGGTGCGCGCCCGCAGCTTCCCCGGGCGGGAATTCGGCGGCAAGATCAGCGTCATCTATCCGCAAGTGAACCGCGAAACGCGAACCGCGCGGGTCCGGATCGAGCTGGCCAACGCCGACCTCGCGTTGCTACCGGACATGTATGTCGACGCCGAGATCGGCACCGCCACTGGGACGGCGGCCGTCGCCGTCCCAGACAGCTCCGTGCTCGATACCGGAAGCCGCCAGGCCGTGTTCATCGACAAGGGCGAGGGCCGCTTCGAGCCGCGCACCGTCAAGCTCGGCCGCCGCGGCGACGGCTATGTCGAGGTGAAGGAGGGCGTGAGCGAGGGCGAGGCGATCGTGACCTCGGCCAACTTCCTGATCGATTCCGAAAGCAACCTGAAGGCCGCGCTGAAGGGCTTTGCGGAAGCCGCCACGCCGGAGGCGACCGGAGCTTCAAGCGGGGCGAAACACGTGGGAGGGCACCAATGATCGCCCGAGCCATCGCCTGGTCGGCACGCAATCTGCTGTTAGTGCTGTTCGGCACCGCCTTTGCGGCTGCCGCCGGCCTTTACGCGCTGGTGCATCTTCCGCTCGACGCCATCCCCGATCTTTCCGATACCCAAGTGGTCGTCTACACCGAATATCCCGGTCAGGCGCCGCAGGTGATTGAAGACCAGGTCACTTATCCCTTGACCACGGCAATGCTGACGGTGCCAAAATCGAAAGTCGTGCGCGGTTTTTCGTTTTTCGGCGTGTCGTTCGTCTACGTCATCTTCGAGGACGGCACTGACATCTACTGGGCGAGGTCGCGCGTGCTCGAATTCCTCAACAGCGCAACTTCGCGGCTGCCCGCGGGCGTGGCCCCCACCATCGGTCCCGACGCGACCGGCGTTGGTTGGGTCTACCAGTACGCGGTAATTTCAAAGGAATTGAATCTCGCCGAGACCCGAACCATCCAGGATTGGAACCTGAAGTTCGCGCTTGCCAAGGCGGAAGGCGTGGCCGAGGTCGCGGGTGTCGGCGGTTTCGTCAAGCAGTACAACGTGATCCTCGATTCCCAACGCATGCGCGATCGCGGCATCACCATGCAGAAGATGCGCGAGGCGATCCGCGCCAGCAACGCCGACGTCGGCGGCCGCACCGTCGAACTATCGGAATTCGAATACGTCATCCGCGGCAAGGGATACCTCAAAAGCATTAACGACCTCGGCAATATCGTGCTGAAGGTGAGCAACGGCACGCCGGTGCTGCTGCGCGATGTCGCAAGGGTCGAGCTGGGCCCCGACGAAAGGCGGGGTATCACCGAGCTTAACGGCGAGGGAGAAGTCGCCAGCGGCATCGTGTTGCAGCGCTTCGGTGTCAACGCGCTTACCGTCATCGAGAACGTCAAGAAACGGTTCAAGGAGATCGCCACCAGCCTGCCCAAGTCGGTCGAGATCGTGCCGGTCTATGACCGCTCCAACCTGATCTACGCCGCGATCGACACTCTGAAGCGTACGCTGGTTGAAGAAAGCATCGTGGTTGCTCTGGTCAGCGTCGTTTTCCTGTTGCACGTCCGCAGCGCACTGGTGGCAATCCTGATGCTACCGGTCGGGGTATTGATGGCGTTCGGCGCGATGAAGCTTTTGGGCCTGGGCTCCAACATCATGAGCCTCGGCGGCATCGCGATCGCGGTCGGCGCGATGGTCGATGCGGCCATTGTCATGATCGAGAACGCCCACAAGCATTTGGAGCGGGCGAGGCCAGGCCAGACGCGCGTTCAGATCCTGATCGACGCGGCATCGGAGGTGGGGCCGGCGCTGTTCTTCAGTCTCCTGATCATCACCGTATCGTTCATGCCGATCTTCACCCTGGAATCGCAGGAGGGACGGCTGTTCAGCCCGCTGGCCTTCACCAAGACCTTCGCCATGGCCGCCGCCGCATTGCTGTCGGTGACGCTGGTCCCGGCGCTGATGGTGATCTTCGTTCGGGGACGGATCGTTCCGGAGCATAAGAACCCGATCAACCGCTACCTGATCTGGATCTACCGTCCGGTCATCAAGGCGGTGCTGCGCGCGAAGGTGCTCGTGATCCTGCTTGCGGTCGGGGTCCTGGCGGTGACGATCTGGCCCGCACGACAGCTCGGCGCAGAATTCATGCCGACGCTGAACGAAGGCACGCTGCTTTACATGCCGACGACGCTGCCGGGCATCTCGGTGACCAAGGCCGCCGAACTGATGCAGATGCAGGACCGGATCATCCGCTCGTTTCCGGAAGTCGCCTCGGTCTACGGCAAGGCAGGACGCGCGTCGACCGCGACCGATCCGGCACCGACCGAAATGTTCGAGACTGTCGTCAATCTCAAGCCGAAGGAGGAGTGGCGCACGGGCCTCACCATTGACGGCCTGATCGCCGAGATGAACCAGGCGCTGCAATTCCCTGGCGTATCCAATGCCTGGACCATGCCGATCAAGGCTAGGATCGACATGCTGTCGACCGGCATTCGCACCCCGATCGGCGTTAAGGTGATGGGCACCGATCTCGTGCAGATTGATAAGCTCGCCAAGCAGATCGAGCAGGTCTTGAAGGCCGTCCCGGGCACTTCGTCGGCTTACGCTGAGCGTTCGATCGGCGGCTACTACCTCGAGATCACGCCGGATCGCAATGCGCTCTCGCGTTACGGCCTCATGATCCAGGACGTTCAGGACACGATCGCGACCGCGCTCGGCGGCCAGACGGTCACGACCACGGTCGAGGGCCGGCAGCGCTTCAGCGTCAATATGCGCTACCCCCGCGATCTCCGGGACAATCCCAAAGCGATTGCAAGCGATATCCTCGTTCCGCTGCCGGCCGGAGGCGCCGTGCCGCTCGGCGAAGTCGCAAGTGTCGAGCCGGCGCGCGGACCGACGACGATCCGGACCGAGAACGGTCAGCTTGCGACCTACATCTATGTCGACATCCGCGACCGAGACCTGGGAGGCTATGTGGCCGATGCTCAGCGGGCGGTGCAGGCAAGCATCCAGTTCCCGGCAGGCTACTACGTGCTCTGGAGCGGTCAGTACGAGTACATGGAGCGCGCCACAGCGCGGCTGAAGATCGTCGTGCCTGTGACGCTGCTTATCATTTTTCTGCTGCTTTATCTCAACTTCCGCTCCCTCACCGAGACGGCCATCGTGATGCTGTCGCTGCCGTTCGCGCTGGTCGGTGGCCTCTGGATGATGTGGTGGCTTTCCTTCAACATGTCGGTCGCCGTCGCCGTCGGTTTCATCGCGCTCGCCGGCGTCGCCGCCGAAACAGGCGTCGTGATGCTGATCTACCTGAACCACGCCTTGGCGGAGATCAGTGCGCGGCGCAAGGCGGAGGGCCGTACCGTCACGCGAGCCGATCTCTACGACGCCATCATGGAAGGCGCGGTCGAGCGCGTCCGGCCGAAGATGATGACGGTTGTTGCCATCATGGCCGGCCTCCTGCCGATCATGTGGAGCACGGGTACGGGATCCGAGATCATGCAGCGCATCGCGGTGCCGATGATCGGCGGAATGGTCTCCTCGACGCTGCTGACGCTGATTGTGATCCCGGCGATCTTCGGACTGATCAAGGGCTTTGGCTTGCCTTTGAGCGAGCCCGGTGGCCCTCAACGCCCTGTGCGACTGCAAGCGACAACCAAAAGGGTACGTATTCCGGAGCCGGCCGAATGATATAGGCATAATGAGCAATAAGACGGAGGCCGAGAATGAAGACGCGCGGAATTATCTCCGCTCGCGACAGCCGCAGCGCTGCTGCCAGCGCTTGCTCGGACCGGCGACATATCCGCGGTGAGTAGGATTGTCTGTGCGCGAGGTTCGACTTGGAATGAACTTGGCTGACGCACGAGCTTGATCCAGACCGGCCTTACCCTAGGGGGCTTCCAAGCACCTCCACCTCATGTCGATGCGAGCCCATCAACGCAATCAAGGCGGACGCCAATAGACTACATGAACGGCACTAAGGTTCCTCGCCGCCTTTTATTCAAAGAGAGCAACCATTGACCTACCATGCGCAGAATCCATTCCAGCATGGCGTCGCCAAGGTCGCTGTGCCGCTCCCTGCCTGACCATCATAGGGGGCCGCATCAATCATGATGGGATCGACCGTAGTAGCTCCTGACAAGCCGATAACCAGAACCCGAAGCAACAAATTCCTGGTGGAGGCAGTTTGCCGCACTTCTACAAAGCCCTGGCCTGCCTTCACAATAGAAGTGCTCGAAATGCAACCTGACAAGCCTCGAATTGTCGAGATAAGTTACAAAGTGTTCGGCCGCAGTTGGCCGCTTTCGGCACATGCGGAGAGCTGCACGTCGGATGTCGGGCGGCAGACGGTCGATCCGAGCGGGATCGAAAGGAGCTTCACGGTTAGGTGAACTTGCGAGTGCCAACGCCGTCGATTGAGCGCAATCGAAAACAAGCGGGTAACTTGTTGCCAATATTCCAAGAATGAACAGCCCTTCGTTGGTCTTCATGGTCGCCTCATTGCAGCCGACCCACTACGTCAGATATCAAGTTTGCGCCTCTGAATTGGAGCATGGGTGCGAATTGGAGCATGGGTGCCGAAGACAAACGATGTCGCCAATTTGATGATTCCGAGTTGATCTGAGTCAATCGAAGGCCATGCATCAACAGGTCTGCAGGCACTTGGCCGGAAATTATCTTCCCGCCCTCCGGCAGGGAATTGCCCCGGTGGGTCGGCGTCAGAACTATAGGTGACGCCGAGGCCGGGATGAACATGCGAGGATCGAGTATTGACTTTTCGACGCACTCGGAGCGGCGAATATTTTCCTTCACCGCGTCGATTTTCCTCTTTTACGGCCGTCCCTGCCGGCGCGGAAACCCTTTCGGACGCACTCGTGAACGCCTACCAGTCGAATCCGCAGTTGAATGCAGCGCGGGCGCGCCAGCGCGCGACCGACGAGAATGTGTGACGGGCGCTCTCTGGCTATCGTCCCCAGATCAACGCAAGCCTGAGCGCAGGCTTGCAACATCTTTCGACGCCGTCATCGCTGCGGTGCGAACAGCGGCCCCGACCAACCTTGTCCGGACGGGCGCGTTTGCCGGCCTTGTTTGGGCGGCATCAGCGCCATCGCTTATGCTCTTCATTGCACCGACGACTCGTTGCTTTTGTCGCAATCTGGCGCGGTGGCACGATTGTGCTCTGCACCGTAGCAGGCGCGATCTTGGGCCCCAAGTTATGCGCAGGTAACCCAGGCTTCGCCGTTTCACGTCGGCGTGAGCCTGTAACCAACCCGCGCTTTCTTCCGAACTCCTCAATGAGGCAGATCTCAAGCTTTCTCGTCGAATGACCAGGAGCCGGGTTATGTCAAAACAAACCTTCGGTGCAATGTTGCTGCTGCTGGTGTGGGTGTCCCAACGCATACGCAGGAGCTACGATTTCGGACAAGCGGTATTGGCCAAGCGAGGCCAGGCAGGGCGCCTATGGCCCATCCGTCCCGCAAGGTGGATGGAGTTCTGCGTTTGCTTCAGTCCCCAGGACGCCTGGCTTCTTCGTCGCGCCAGCCCCAGAGGCGAGCAGCCGCGTCTGGAGATACCGGGGAGGCCCGAAGTCTCCGATGACACGGAACTGAGCGGATCGAATCGTCCGTCAGTCCAGACATTGGAATGGCGCTTCACGCTTGCCGCGCGGTATCCTCTGCCCAAGATCCCATTGATCTCGATCAAAAAGGTTTGTGCCAACTTGTTGTCTACTTTCCGCTTGGATGTCCAGGAGTTCAGGTCATGGCGGTGCAAGACCATTCCGATCATCGGGAGCATACGCGAGAGAGCATGTCCGTGAAATCCAAGGCCGCACTCGTGCTGATCGGGTTTCTGCTTATCGCCGGCGGGTTGCTCTTTACCGAACACCGGGCGCACGTGGTCGGCCTTCTGGTTTGGCTCCCATTGTTGGCCTGCCCGCTTATGCATCTGTTCATGCACGGCGGGCACGGTCATCACGGGAGACAAGACCAACAGGACGACCAGAGGGGGACGTCATGAGCGACGCCGCACCTGCCTATGGCCTGTGGAGCCTTGTGATCGTCAACGCGGCCATCTTCATTTTCTTTGCCTATACCTTTTTCAAGCCGCAGACGCCGAGGGACTGGCGCTCGTTCAGCGCCTTCAGTGCCTTTCTGGTGGCACTGTTCGCGGAGATGTACGGCTTTCCGCTGACGATCTACTTCTTTTCGGGGTGGCTGCAGTCGCGATTTCCTGATATCGACTGGTTCTCCCATGACGCCGGTCACCTCCTGGAGATGATGTTCGGCTGGAAGGCCAATCCCCATGCGGGTCCATTTCATATCCTGAGCTTCGTGTTCATCGGCGGGGGGTTCATTCTGATCTCCGCCGCCTGGAAGGTGCTCTACGATGCGCAGCGGGCGCGGTCTCTCGCCACGACCGGGCCTTACAGTTATGTGCGGCACCCGCAATATGTTGGATTCATCCTGGTGATGTTCGGTTTCCTGCTGCAATGGCCGACCATCCTTACGCTCGCCATGTTTCCGGTGCTCACAGTGATGTACGTCAGGCTGGCACGGACCGAGGAGCAGGATGCGAGAAGAGAGTTTGGCGACGCATATGTGAGATATGCAGCCGAGGTGCCTGGTTTTATTCCGAAGCTCAGCAGGATCTTGGGTCAGGAGTCCCGCGGAGGGTATCGCCATGGTTAGCCGCGCACGGCGCTCCTTGAGCACTCGGCATCACCTCCGGCTTGGAACGTCGGGCCGTCGCCGCAAAACCTCTTCCGTAAAGTCCAAATCGCCAGGCGCCAAGGGCTAGGAGATATCCGATGAGCGAGTTCGACAAGCGCACTCAGACTAACATGAACGTGGTGCTCGAGGACGTCTGCCGGGACTTGTCCAAGCATGGCGGGGATCATGAAAGCCGCAAATACATTGCGGAGCATTTGATCGAAGCGGCGAGCGCCGGGAAAACCACGCTGGGCGATCTCGAAGCAATAGCGCGGCGAGCGTTGCTGGATCTGACCAAACGGAAGTCGGCCTAAGCAATGTGGTGCCCGAAATCCCAGAATCTGCGAAAGACAATTCTGTAAATTGGCGAGCGGATCTGATGTGATCGCTGCTCCAACTGTCGAAGATCAAATGAACCCTTCATGCCAAGAGATCATCCCCGCTCCTCGGGCGTTTACCGCCCTGGCGTGCGGCCCCGAGATCCATAACGTAAGAGGTGTCCAAGGCAATGAGCTTGGCCGCGAACGCGCCTAAATACCTGGTTCTTGCCGTGCTGGCCGCTGGGCTTGGCGTCGCGGTGTGGCAATCGCTGGGGCCCGCCGAAAGGGCTAAGGGCTACATTGTCAATGTGAACGAGCCAGAGCTCTCCGCCATCGGGCGAAGTGGGAAGGTGCTTTTCGAGGCGAATTGCGCTGCCTGCCACGGCCTCAAAGCCGCGGGAACCGACAAAGGCCCGCCGCTGGTTCACGAGATCTACAATCCCGGCCATCACTCCGATGCCGCCTTCTTCTTCGCGGCCCAGCGCGGCGTGCGTCAGCACCATTGGCCCTACGGCAACATGCCGCCGCAACCCCAGGTCAGTGAGCAGCAGATCACGTCAATCGTGCAGTATGTAAGAGAACTGCAGGTCGCAAACGGTATCCCGTATCGACCTCACCGGATGTAGTCATCAGAGTTCTCAAAGCTTGCCGAACTTGGTGGCGCGTTAGGAGCCCGGCTGGCAGTGGATGAACAGAACGTGCTCCGGCTTGCTCGAGCGGGACTTATCGCGGGTTCCTCTCATATGGCTGACAGGCCCCGCCCGACGGGGAGGCGCGCGCTCGAGGCCAACCCACGTCTCAGGCTGGCATCGCGACGGGATAACGTATCTAGCGGGCCAGGATGCGAGCGTGATCTACACACGGTTGCTGGACTTCCGCTCGGGTGCGCGCGTCAATGCACGGCAGCCCCGCTGCACGGCATCGCACCCCTGCGGCTCGTGCCGCCGGCAGCCTAGATAGATAACCAGGCGGGAAGCCCCTGGCTGGAGGGGCAGTCCGAGGTCTATATGAGAGACCAACTGCATGCCTTCGCGTCCGGACAGCGCCGCAACGACATCAGCCAGCAGACGCGCAACATCGCGCGCGCAATGAGCGGTTCGCAACGCGCTGTTGACGAGCGCGCCACCGCGGTCTGCCCTTTCCGTCCGGACGTGGTGATCCGCGTCGGTGATGACGCGGCCGAGACCCACGCGTTCCATCGCGCTCGGAATTTCGCCAAAAGCGACGGCAACGGCTGGAATCATGGTTTGTTGATGCGGGAAATTGCACGCAAACTTTCCGACGCCGCTGAGGGCGTGTGTCCTCGGCGTTAGGGTGAGTCGCCTATCTGATCTGGTTCAGGGCTGGCGGCATCGCGCGCGCAATGAGCGGTTCGGCTCGGTATGCAACCTGCGCGGTTATTTTTCTGGCAATGTGGCCGGCATGCCGCCTCAGGCGACCGAGAGGGTTGAATCGTAGATGTTCGCATAGTTTGCCGCGGCATCATTCCAGCCGGCGGGGCGCGCCATCGCGGCCGTCCGCATCTCCCGCAGCCGCCGAGGTGAATGATAGATGTCGAGCGAGCGGTAGATCGCTCCCAGGAAGCTGCCAAGGGAGAGGTCACCGAAAAGCAGGCCGGTGACGCCGTCCTGAATCGTGTCGGCGAGCCCCCCGGTTCGATGGGCAACGGGCAACGAGCCGAAGCGTTGCGCGTACATCTGCGTCAATCCGCATGGCTCGAAGCGCGAGGGCATCAGCAGAAAGTCGCTTCCCGCCAGCATCTGCCGCGCAGTCTTTTCCTCGTATCCAATCTTGATGCCGAGCTTGCCCGGATATCGCTTGGCCATCTGGCAGAGTGACTGCTCGACCTCGCTTTCGCCCTTGCCGGTGACGACGATCTGGCCGCCCTGCCGCACGATCGTCTCGATGGCTTCGATTGCAATATCGAGACCTTTCTGGTGGACCAGCCGCGAGACGATCGCAAACAGCGGGCCGCGCGACACCGCCAAGCCGAAGGTCCTCCTTAGCGCTTGCGCATTGACGTCCTTTCCCTTCCAGTCATCTGGACTGAACGGTCGCGCCAAGTGCGGGTCCGTCAGAGGGTCCCAGCTTTCGTCGATGCCGTTGATGATGCCGGTCAAGCGCCCCTGATCGAGCTTTCCTCTGAGCAGCCCGTGCAAGCCGCAGCCATGCTCAGGCGTCACGATTTCTCGCGCATAGGTCGAACTTACGGTCGTAATATGGGATGCGTAAAAGATGCCCGCTTTGAGAAAGGAAATATCACCACAGAACTCGACGCCATTGATGTCGAATGCTGCCTGAGGAATGCCGAGCCGATCCAAGCGATGCCGCGAAAACAAGCCGCGATGCGCAAGATTATGGATGGTCAGCACGCTCGGTGTCGATCGGCCGCTCCAGGCGAGATAGGCGGGCGCCAGCGCCGAGGTCCAGTCGTTGAGATGCAGCAGGTCCGGTACCCAGTTTGGATCGCCTGCGCCGGATGCGATTTGTGCGGCGGCAAGGCCCAGCCTCGCAAAACGGAGATCATTGTCCTTCCAGTCGGCCCCCGTTGCGTCCCCGTAGAGACCGCCGTCGCGCTCGAAAAGCTGCGGACAGAGCAGCACATAAACCGGAAGAAGGTCGCCCGTGATGCTGCGTGCAAGATCGCAGCCCGGGATGTCGCCGCAGGACGGCAGACGTCCAACGATCTCGACTGCCTGTAGTTGGCTGACGACATCGCGATAACCTGGGAGCAAGACGCGCATATCGCACTTGTTTCGGAGCGTGCGGGGCAGCGCCGCGGATACTTCGCCAAGGCCACCCACCTTTACGTAGTCGGCAAATTCGGAGGTGACGAACAGGATCTTGGGACGGCTACGTGGAGCGGGGTCGGCGCCGAGCGTAGCCCGACTTCCGGGTTTGGTCGGCCGCCCACGTCGAACCGAATCATGCGCCTTCCGCCGCGCTCCCATCCCGTCTCCCCTTTGATGCCAAGGACCAACCACTCGATAGACGCTCGAATAGCGGAATCATTACAGTCCATCGCGGCCATTTGTCGTTGAAGTGCCGCCACCTGTTTTGGAGGTTGACACGCATTTTGACCACCGACTTTGTTTTAGATCAAACGTCTTTCACCAAAAGACAGCAACATGACATGAGCATCAGGAGGACCAGAAATGAACCTTAGTCGTCGAAACAATCCGCTATCCGCCCCGGCAATGACGTGCCGGCTCGCCGCGGTCGCCCTCGTGGGCGTGCTGTCGTCGCAACTGGTCGTAACGTCTGTATTCGCGGCACCGCCGTCCGTTCGCATGGCGATGATGGACGACAAGGAAATGGGCTCGATGGGAGGCCAATCCAACAACTCGATGTCCGGCATGGGTGGAATGTCGGGAAGCCCGTCAGGGGGGTATGGGGGGATGTCCGGCGCTTCGTCCGGCGGCATGGGCGGCGGTTGCTGCATGGGATCGATGGGGCAGGCGCCCGGATCTGGCTCGGCCGGTGCATCGGGCATGTCGATGCAAACCAGCCTGCCGGGGTTTCCCGGCTCATCGCATATCTATCACGTCGGCGCGACGGGATTTTACCTCGAATATGCCGATAAGCTCGGCCTTTCCACCCAGCAGAGGACCGGCCTCAACGATGTCAAGCAGCGCGCCCTCGTCGACCAGTCAAATCAGCAGCGGAAGATCGACGAAGCAGAGCAGGCCCTCTGGTTGCTGACGGCGGCAGACCAGCCGGATGCCGCGACGGTCGAGGTGAAGATTCGCGAGGTCGAAAAGTTGAAGGCGGACCAAAGGCTGGGCTTTATTCGCGCCGTGGGCGAGGCCGCCAAACTCCTGACCGATGATCAGCGCAAGATGGTGCTGGGGATGGTGCCGATGCCCGGCTCTACGGCCGCACCTGCGTCGGCGTCGAAACCGATGAATATGGGCAAATAGCCGCCCCTGGGTTCTTGGGCCGGAGCTTGGCCGCATCGCGCGCCAACTCCGCCTTGAGGGAAACGGATTGCCGGCAATGTTCTGGACTCACCTCGCGGCGAATTTGGTTCCTATCTCGGGGTGTGCACTCTGCTTTTTGCAAGGTAACGAGCAACGCGTCAGTGCCGCGCCAAGCTGATCTCCGCCCGTGCGGGGCCGTAGACAAGGGCAAAAGAGCGGCAGCGCGAAACAACTCGCTTCATGATGTCCAAAGCCTCCTTTGTAGCGCCTCGGTGGATCCCGTAATCGGCGACATAAAACTGAGCCTCGCAAAGCCGCCGCTCGGAGTCTTGCTCAGCACCTTCTTGGGGCTTTGCGAGCATCTCGGTCGGAGAGCGTTGGCGCCGGTCGACCGCGCCCGTACCCCAATCTGTAGGTCCTGGATGGCGGCTGCCGTATTGTCGAGAAACAGGTTGGCGAGGCCACGGCCGAAATGCCCTCACACTTCCTCGCCAGCAGATACGACATCGATGCAATGGTCGACCCGTTCCCAACCATCCTCCTGCCAGCGGATGGTGAAATCGATGCTTTCGCCGCTGTTCATCCCGCTGGTGTCGAGTTCCGCCACCCAGAAGCCGAGACCGCTATCGAGTGCGTCGAGATCGCGGACCTCTCGCCATCCATTCACGCCGCAGTGCACCATTCCGGCCCGAGGCAGGGCAATGACCAGGCGACGGCCCGCGGCCAAGGACCGGATTTGCGCGTGGGGCCACCAGAACGCGTACGGGGACATCTTCTTCCTTCCACCGTATCGCTTCCAGACGGCCTCCGGACGGTCGAATGGCCGACCGTGGTTGCGGGAGACGGCAAGCGTGACAAATTCCGCATGCGCCCACGCGAGGGGCATCGCCGACCCGGTTGGGCGGCCGGGATACAGTCGCCGCTCAGGAACTGGCGACGCGTCCCAGATCTGTTCGGGGATCATGCCACCGGGGCTGGCTGACGCGGCCATCGTCTCGAGCATCGGCAAGGGATCATCGCCGGCGCTCACCGCGTAATGACCTCGTTCCCCGGCCAGCAGCGGCCAGGGCCGGCCTCTGCCGGCGCCATCATACGGCCGGCCATCGTCGTACTCACCGTAGCCATCGCCGTTATAGCGGCGCCAGACCGAACCGGAGGGTGTTTCCACCCTCAAGAGCCGGTCCACCACCTTGAGCGTATCCAGGACCAGCGGATCAGCGGCGTCCCTGAGACCAAAGCGGACCAGGCGCAAGAAGTCCGTGCTGACTTGTTCGCTCGCCTGCATTCGCACCCCATCGCTTCGGTTGCGAATGGGCACGAGTTCATCGAGCGCCGCCTGGCCTTCGGAAAGCACTGATCGCGGCGCCGTGCGGACATAATAGCCGGCAATGGCGAACTGTTTTGCCAGATCGGAGCCGCAGGCGGTGAGCCAGTCTTCCAGATGGGCGTTCCAGAAGTCTGCCAGCGCCGTCGCCCACTGGCGCGCCGTAGGCTCGAGCAGCGAGCCGCCCGCGACAAGCGCCGCGATGCAGGTGGCAAGGGTGAACGCGTTCAGTCCGCTATTTTCTTCCCAGCGGTCCTGCTCCGTCGAGGGACCGACCCGGGCGATATAGCCGAGCGCGCGACGGATCATGTCGTGGGGCTCGATTCCTCCTAAGGCATCCCGGTCGGCGAGCAGAGCGGCCAAGAGAACCGGATACGCCGCTTCGTCGAGTTGGACCCCGCGCCAATAGGGTTCGCCGCCCAACCATTGGTTTTGCTGCCAGTGTCCTTCCACATTTTGTGTTGCGATCAGGTAGCGCAGGGTGTTGCGCGCTTCCGCCTCCCCTCCGAAGGCAAGTAGCGCCGTGGCGCACTCGACGAGATCGCGAGGCCAGACCAAATGATAACCGCTCCGCTCGTTGCCCGTGTCGCCCCAGGGCACGCTCAGGCTCGCCACCATCGCGCCCGGGTAGGTCTTATCGAGATGTGTGCGCAAAACCGTGACGGATGTAACAAACTGATCCTGCAAATGAGCCGGAGCGCCCACCGGTCGGGCGCAACATTCATCGCAGCTGCGGTGCCAGGCGCTCCAATCGGCGCTTTGCGCGTCCAAAACGCGATCGAACGGCTGCATCAGTGATGACACGGCCAATGTCGCGGCCGCACCCTGGCTGCTTGCGAAGGCCAACGCGAGCACGCTGAATGGTCGCAACTCAGCCAACAGCGCGACGTTACCGGGGCCGGCCGCCGGATACTCCCACGCCATCCTGCCATTGTGGGCAAAATCCTGCCAACCATCGCTGGCGCCGACATACCCCGCGCTCGCTCTCATGAGCGCGTCCTGCTGGTGTTCGTCCACGGCAGCAAGGGCCATCGCAAACGGCGCCCGTTCCGCCGACAGAAAGCGCCGTCCGCGATGTTCGGCGATGACGGCGCGATTGCCATAGCCGGTGGCGCCGAGATGGGGGGCAACCAGCACATAGATTCGCAACGCCGGATCGTCACTCTCAAGGCGACATTCGATCACAAGCACATCGCGCAGCGGGTCGGGCGTGATTCGAAGCCGCAAGCTGAACCGCGAATGGGAATGGGTGATCTCGTAGGCGGGAACGCCTGGTGCGACCGATCGCAGCTGATATTGACCCATCCGCTTGACCTCGACCCAAAATCCCTGGTCGTCGGCGACGATGAAGCCGAGGTCCCGAATCTGCGGAATGTCGATCCTCGGCCAGTAGACTTCGTTGATGATGCCATAACCAGCCGTGAACCAAAGCCGGGCGGGCCCGAGCGAGCAGCCGACCACGTCTTTTGAGCTGCTCGTCCAGGTCGGGGGTATCCCCGGCGCGCCGGGCGCATCGAAATGCGGGTCCGGTTCCCAGTGGTTGGTCCGGCGCCGCGGGGCAGTTGAAACCGCCGCTTCCTTTGCGAGCGCGTCCAGGTGATCTTGAGCGGTTATCACGGCTGGATGCTTTGATTGACGGTCTGGCGACGGAGGGCAAACGTTCCGTTCACAAGCATGTTGCATTGCATGAGTTCGATGATTGGATGGCTTTGCAGCAGTTTGTCGGACATCCGGCCTATCAAGTTTGATGCAGGTCAATCAGGGGGGACCCAATCCGCTTCATTGTGACCAAGACGCATTGCAGCTGTAGGAGCCGTGCATGGCCAATTCCCTGAAACTTCTGCAGCGGGAGCTCGGGCTTCGATGTGTCTGCGCAGGTTGCGCAGGTCGGCGATTTGCAAGCAAGTGTCGATCTGCTGCCGGGCGGTCACCGGCTCTCACTTTCAGGAAGGTGACAAGAACCTCATCATGATCACAAGCCCCCGGGGTTGTTTTCTGTCAGGTGATGCTCTCTGATAACAGGAATTCGGGAGGTTCTTTCGTGCCGTTCGCATCTCAACGTCGCCGTTCAAGATTGGCCCTGATCGCGGCGGCCACGATCGTGAGCCTGTCCGCCTTCCACGCCGATGCGCAGATGGAAGGAGGCCACGAGTCACATCATCCTAATGCGTCGGCGCCAACGGGCCCTGCGGCGCTCGGCAGCATGGGATCGCCGCCTGCCTCTTCAATGCCCTCTATGGGCCCGCCGAGGGAAGGGACGGGAGAAATGGGGGGCGCATCTCCGGGCGGTATGGGCCACGGCGGCATGGGCGGGATGGGAGAAATGATGGGCGGCCGTCCGCGCAAGGAGTTTTATCCGTCGCTGATGGATATGCCGAGCCTGACAGCCGAGCAGCGCCAGCGCATCGAATCTCAAGCGCGTGCGGAGCTCAACACCGCCACCGAAGACATCGCCAGCGCCGAAGCGGCGCTTCGCCAGGCCAATGCGAGGGCTGATTCCGCCGGCGCGGAGCAGGCCACCTCGCGGCTTCGCGATGCGCTGAACCAGGCCAAGAGCGCGGCAACCACGCTTCGGGCGCTTTCGGAAGGAAAGCCCCCACAGCAGATCGCGCTGGATTGGTTCAGGACACAATTGAATCTTCCCGCGCTGACAGCTTCGCACGATGCGGGGCTTGGACTGTCGTGGTTTCATGTCGTCACAATGGCGGTGCTGGCGACATTCACCGCGGCCATGATTCTCGTGTATGTCCTGCGTCTGCGCCGTGCCAACGCGTTGGTGCAAAGATTGACGAGCGCTCCCGCTCTCGCCACGGCATCTGGCAGGGTCGCTACGCCGGCACCGCCAAGTGCGCCGCCGCCCACCACGCCGCCTCCTGCCGCACCACCTCCTGCCGCATCTCCGGGTACGCCTCCATCGACCCGGGCGGGTGAAGCGGGCGCGTCGAGCTCGGCAGTTGCGGCGGCAAGTCCTGCCGCCGCATCCTCGCCCTGGAAAGGCAAGCTACAGGTCGCCGGCATCTTTCGCGAAACAAAAGATGTGAAAACCTTTCGGCTGAAGAATCCAGACGGCGGGCCAATTCCCTTCACCTTCGTGCCGGGACAGTTCCTTACCTATACCGCGGAGATTGATGGCAAGCTCGTGCGGCGCTCATATACAATTGCGTCGTCGGCCGCACAGACCGCCTATGTGGAAACGACCATCAAGCGGGAGGAGCCGGGCATCTTCTCGGATTACATGCATGACAAGATCAAGCAAGGCGATCTGATTGAAGTCGCTGCGCCCTTTGGCGCGTTTACGTTCAGAGGACAGGAAGCAGACAGCGTCGTCCTGATCGGTGGCGGGGTGGGAATCACCCCTTTGATGGCTGCCATACGCTATCTGTTCGATACCGCCTGGCGGGGCGACATCTTTCTGGTCTATGGCGTCCAGACCACCGAGCACTTCATCTTTCGCGACGAGCTCGAGTATCTGCAACGCCGCATGCCGAACCTGCACGTGATCGCGACCATGGCGCGTGCAGAGGGCACCTCCTGGATGGGGCCGCAAGGCCACGTGACCAAGGAGCTCCTGACCCAGTCGGTCCCGGACATCATCAAACGGCGCATCCATCTCTGCGGTCCTCCCGGCATGATGGAGGCCATGAAGAAGCTCCTAGCGACGGTCGGGGTGCCGACGGAACAGGTCAAGACCGAGGCGTTCGGACCGGCACGCGGTGCCGTGCCCCCGCCGGGGGTGACGCAGGTGGTTTCATCCGAGCCGGCCGCTGCGGCGGCGGGCGCGCCGCCCGCCGCGCTTGCCATCGGACCGGCAACGGCAACCATTCGGTTTGCCAAGGCCGACAAAGTCGTAGCCCTACCGCCAGACAAGACCGTGCTCGAGGTCGCCGAGTCCAATGGAGTGTCGATCGATTACGCCTGCCGCGTCGGGGTTTGCGGGACCTGCAAGACGAAATTGCTCGAAGGCCAGGTGACGATGGAGGTGGACGATGCCCTGACGCCCGAGGACAAATCCAACAACATCATTCTCGCCTGCCAGGCCAAGTCCGTCGGCAATCTGGTTGTCGAGGCTTGAGATGAATCAGACCGAACGGCAGATCGCCGAGGCAGTGCTCTCCGTCATCCTCTTCCTGGTGCCGGCGTTCTTATTCCACACCGCGCCGCGGTTCGCCGGAAGCTTGATGGGCTTCGTGCTCGGGGTGGCCGCCGCCACTTTGATGGTTTCTCTTCTGATCTATCCGCTGGTCAAATATACGGCTTGGATCAAGCGATGGGTGACCCGGATCGTGTCACTGCGCGCGTTGCTGACGTTTCACGTCTATGCTGGTGTCTTCGGCGCGTTTCTGGCCATCTTGCACACCGGCCACAAATACCAGAGCCAACTCGGCATCGCGCTCCTCGTCGTCATGTTGATCGTGGTGGCGACCGGATTCGTAGGCCGATATTACCTACCGCAGACGTCTCTCGAGCTGAAGGAGGCGGAGTCGCACCTCGGCACACTTCGCGCGACCTACAATCAGGCAGCGGAAGCCGTTGCCGAGCGCCAAGTCCTTGAGGACGCCGCTGCCGCCAATATCAGCGCGCCAGCCCTGCAGAACGTCTCGATGCTGCAGGTCGTCGAAGGTATCGCCGATCTCGAATACGCCATCGGCTCGCGCGAGATCTTGAAGAGAGTGTCCATGCGCTGGATCGTGGCGCATGTCGTGGCCGCAATCCTCATGTACACCTTGCTCGTCCTGCACATCGCAGGAGAAATCTACTACGGCCTACGGTGGCTGTCGTGAAGCCGCTCAACGGCCTTTACCTGCTGCTGATCGTCGCAGGGCTGCTTGTCGGCGGGACCGCCATTGCGATGCTTTATCGCACCGGATCGGCGTCGATTCCGGGATGGCAAGAAGCCTTCCAGCCCGGTCCCCTCTCCGAGGAGCACGCGTTCTTGAACGGCAAGTGCGAAGCGTGCCATACGCCTGCACGCGGTGTTGAGGCTCAGACCTGCATCAAATGTCACGCCAACGCCGCCGCGGATCTGGCCAAGCAGCCGACTGCCTTCCACGCCACGGTCCAGGATTGCCGCGGCTGCCATAGCGAACATCAAGCGGCCGGCCGGCCGACCCGAATGGATCACGCGAGCCTTGTGCGTATCGGCTCGCACCTTACGAGCGGAGCGGCGGGTCATGCGGGAGCGACCCGTCAGATGGTCAAGGACTTGGCGGATTTTCTCGGAGTTTCCGTCTCACCTGGGGTGGAGAGAAATGCTCTGGATTGTGCGAGCTGCCACAGCAGCGAAGACCCGCATCAGGAGCTTCTGGGACGCAATTGCGCAAGCTGCCATGATACGGACAACTGGCGCGTCGCTGCTTTTCTGCATCCCTCTCCCACGTCAAAGATCTGTGCGCAATGCCATCAGGCCCCGCCGAGCCATTACACCGAACACTTTGCGGTCGCTTCGATGCGCATGGGTGGGCACGGAAGCACGCAAATCAATCAATGCTTCCAGTGCCACAAGACGAATTCATTCAAGGACCGCAAGGAAGGAGCGGGTGTGAGTATGCACTGACGTCTTCAGATAGGAAATCCTGGCCTCTGCTTGCGCGTCGCCAACACGCTCACAGGTCAGCAGCACCAAGGACCTAGATCAAGGGGACGATTGACGGCGGACAGGCGGCACGGCGTCCATCAGATTTGTCCGCTAGAATACACCACGGGATGACGAAAGCGTGTCCTCGACCAAGAATATAACCGAGAAGCGCTACAGCGAAGCGATCAATCGCCTCACGTGGGAGATCACGGCGATTTACGCCTATTTGGAGGAGATCCAGCGAGTATGGGCACGAGCGCTCGGGATCAGCAGATCTCAATGGATGATCCTGATAGCGATTTCCGATCTGGACGAGGGGAGCGGTGTCCCGGTTAAAACGGTTGCGGAGATTTTGCATGTGAATGGGTCCTTTGTTACAACCCAATCCAATCTGCTCGAAAAGATCAAGCTGGTGCGACGACGACCTTGTCGCATGGACGGCCGGGTCGTCCGGCTCTTCTTGTCAGACAGAGCGCTCAAGTTGCTGGCTCGCGAGGCCGATAGGCATCAAGCGGTGACCGATTCCGTGTTCACGGACTTTGAAGAGGCCGGGCTCAACAAACTTGTCGCCCAACTGACATTGCTCGAACGGCGGCTTGAGACGGCAAAGCTAAGAGTGACGCTCGAGTTGTAAGCCTCGACTTCTCGCCGCGAGGACGGTCAAGTCAAGGAACGGGCTGTTCTCGTTGAGTAATTACGGCAGGCCAGGCCGGTATTACGGGACCCTCAGAAGCCGCCAGGTCATGCTGGAGAGCGATGGTGCTCTTGTATGCGTATATGCCCAAGCCGAGACCGCGTGCGTGCTCATCAGCCTGAACGCCGTTGTCTCCCGCTCCTCAAGGTGAAACTAAAGCACCCGCTTCGCTCCCGGGATTGTTCGCAAGGCCGCCGTTACACCCCAGCTCAACAGAACTGTGAACACGAATGCGGTCAGGGCCTTGGCGATCGCAGGGACATCGAAGTCAAACAGCCAGTATTGGATCCAGAGCACGATCGGGTAGTGCACCAGAAACATGCCATAGGCATGTGCCTGCATCCAATCTAGCACGCTAAAGCCCGTGCGTTTGAACCTCAGAAAGTAGCCGAAGATTGCAAATAGAATGGCCGCACTGAACGTCACGAAGAACAGGCCGTAGCTCGCCTCATACCAATCCGGCAGCCATACCGGATTTCCGAGGATTTCAAGCTTGACGTAAATAAGCACCCACAACAGACAGTAGGGGACGAGCGCTGCGACGATCCAGCCCCGGCCGCTTTTGGCGAGCCGGCCATCCGCACTTAGCAGACCGCGATCGAGGTTCGCGGCGCCCACGCCCGCCCCGATGAGGAAGTAGGCAGGATATAGTAGAACGCGGCTGGCCTGCAGCGAGAGCGGTCCAATCTCAACCAGCGTCCCGCTCCAAAATAGAGCCGCATCGGAATGTAGACGACCGCCGTAACAGCAAGCACCAGAATGAAGAATTCGGTCGGTCGCCTATAGCCGCGCACCGCCAGCCGGTTGATAGGATCGAGCAGTTTGGGTGAGAGATGAAACAGGAAACAAGCTGCCAAGTCAAAAGCGAGCAGCACCCAGATGAACCAGATCGGTCCGCTTGGCCATGGCCCGACTGTGATTGTGTTCCACCAGAAGGAAAGAAAGCTCGCGTCTGGGCGCCGGCGCAGTTCGATCGCGAAATACGCAATCGGAATGATGGTGAGTACGCCGATCACAAACGGCAGGCCAAGCCGAAATAGCCGGTCGCGCAGGAAGACCTGCAGCTCTTTGTGGGCGAGGCTCGGCCATACGAACAGGCCTGACAGGAAAAAGAACGTCGCCATGAAGAAGCTGTCGGTGGCGAGCACGACGATATCAAAGCCGATCCACGACTTAGCGTCGGTATGACCGAAATAGGTGTAGGCAATCACGGAGTGGTGCAGAAGCACCATCAGCATCAGAAACGTGCGCGCGCGATCCACCGCGACGTCGCGTAACTTATCGCTCGCGGCCTGCACATTCGCAACCACCGCCGCCTGGAAGCTCCTTCTTATGCGTGCGCTCCGGCCAGCTGGCGATCATCAAAAGTTGCCGGCGCGAACCTGATCTTATGATTGATATCTCCCCCACCTTGCAACCGCTTGATGTAGGTCAAGATTCCAAGACAACAAAATCGCGCCTGCCGTCCCGAACGGGAGACTTTCGAGAGTTTAGACCCACCACAGAATCACCGACAGAGTGTTCGGTGTTTGCGTACGACCGCCCCTCCTTCGTCTGTGAGACTGATAGGGCGTTTGACAGTTCGTCGCTAGACGTCGGAAATACCTCCACTGATCTACGGCGTCAAAACGGACTTGGGTGACGTTCTCAGGTCGGGCGTCCCTATCGAGGCCTCGGCTCGCGTCTGTGAGCCGCGTCGGCCTCGCGATCCTCGGTGACGACTTGCCAAGCAGCTCGCTCGCTACGGCGCAATCTGAGGCGCGCGTCGCGAGCGGCTGCGCTCCAGCTACACCACCAGCTGGGCACGACCTCGGACACAAGGCGCTCAAGCAGCTAGGCCCGCGACGACGAGCAGCAGCAAGCCGCCGGCGACATTGTTTTCGCGGGCTTCGAGGGCGACGAGCTCAATGAATTTATCACCCGCCTGGCCTCGGTGAGACGGCGGCTCAACAAGGCACGGCTAAGACTGGCGCTCGAGTTAAGAGCCCCTCGTCTACGCCGCCATCAGTTGTAACGCCTTCATCTCCCTCGCAAGCTTCGCAGGGCTGCTGCAAGACCAAGCGCGCTCATAAGCGGCGCGACGTTTGATCATTCTGTCGTCGGACCGGATGCGCCGGACCCGGGAACAGCGATACCTCTCGCGCGCGGCCAGACCAGGTGGTCGACCTGCCATCTTAAACCCGTCAATTTCATCTCGAATTCGATATTCGGATATTGCGGCTCGTTCATCCTCAGTGCCACTAAGAAGCGCGTCGGGGCCCGGAAGAACGCGTAGCTCGTTGCCTCCCACAACGTGCTCGATCGGCCCGATCTTCGTGCATCCGAATACCAGGCGATGAGTCCGGACGGCGAGATGACGCGGTCGGCTACGGGATCGAATACATATGGACTTAAGGCCAGCGCGAAAGCGGCGCCAATCGCTTCCGGCCCGCTTGCGCCATAGGCCTGCGTTGCGAGCGACGTCGTAACGTCCGCCTTCAGCTGCGTCCGAACGCTCGGCCAGTCGATCAGTTCTGCAACCACGCGAGTATCGCTGGCTTCCAGTGCCCGATCAAGCCGATACAGGGTCACATACGGATAGGATAAATAACTCGCGAGCAAAGTGCCGAGAAGCACATATGCCACCGTGCGGCGGCGAATGTGCCGGTGCGCCGCTATCACCTCGGTCTCCAGGTATGCCATGTCGATCTCCCGTCGCAGCTTCGCCACCTGTTCCGGTCCCCAGCAGGACCATTAGGTTGCCATGCAAGCCCGTGACGTGTGTTGATCTGTCTCAAACCTAGAAGAATGGGATCGCCATCGTGATTGATCACGCGGGATTGGTGGAGAATTCGAGTTCTTGGTCTTCGTTGCCCGGACAGCGGACTTTGTCTTTCTCCGATCGCATCAATAGGACGAAATGGCCGTGAGCTCTTGATTCAGATGACGCCCGTCGTTTTCTGTGCGGACCGATTGATAGGTCGTTCGATCTGTACAACCATTGCTTTTCGGACCGTCACAACCCGTCGAGGAATAAATGGCATTCAAGTTCAAGGAGGTGTTCTCGAGCGCGCAGGCCGCGCTGAGCGCTGACCCTGCCCAAGCGTTAGCGACCTTCCGAGCGCAATCCCGTCTCGGAGACGGCGTTGACAGCGCCGTCGCGATTCGCCAGTTCAGCGTCCAGGTCGACGAGCCGGCGGGCCTCGGCGGGCAGGACACAGGGCCGAACCCAGTGGAGTACATTTTGGCTGCCCTGGGCTCTTGTCAGGAAATCACCTACCGCCTCTATGCCGACGCGCTCGGCATTCCCCTCAATGGCGTTTCGGTTCAGCTTTCCGGCAGGATTGACTTGCGCGGCTTGTTCGACGTCGAAGGGGACGTTCGGCCGGGTTATCAAATCATTGAAGCCGAGGTAATTTTGGACAGTCCGGCTCCCGAAGCCGAGTTGGCGCGCCTGAAAGAAATCGTCGACCGTCATTGCCCCGTGCTGGACATCTTACAGAATCCGACCCCGGTGCAGCTTTCACTTCGTGCGGACCCATTGCGGAGCGCGGCTGAGTGAGCCGCCTGCCGTTCGCGTCATCCCCCGGAAGGTCGCATTCGAACGATCCAAATGCTGATCAGTTCAGGAGGAGAATAGTCCGGTAAGCCGGCTCTTTTGGCGGAGGCGGCTCGAGGGCTTCTGGCCCCGAGCCTCCTCGTTGAGGGTACGTGCGGTCTTCCACCGCACAGCAGCATTTGAGCTTCCGGTTGCCTTACCCCTGCGGGTTACCACGAAATTCGCGAGAATTCCGCGCCCCCTCCGAATGTGTCAGCTGAACCGGCGAGCACCGCACGGAGACGCGCGTTCCACATCGTACCAGAAACCGCGTCATCTTCTGAGCGAATTGCGTCCAGACCAATGCCCGCTAGATAATCATGATGCTCAAGGGATGATCACTTCTATAGTAGGTAAGGCGTCACTGCATCCAACCAGCACGCGTAGGCTTGTTTATCGATTGTGCAGCTGTTTAAGGTCTCTCAGTTGAACGAGACCGCAAGATGTCAGACAGTCTTTCCGACCGCGGATTGCCGCTCACAACCAGGGGGGCATTGGTACTCGCCGCCTTTGCGACCGCTCTGGCGTTCAGCATCATTCTGCCAAACTTGCCGTCGCGAATTGCGGCCGTGTCCGGCCTCGACGACCCCGCGACGATATCCCGGCATACAGGTCTCATGGCGGCGGCTTACACGGCCGCCATTTTCGTTTCCGCTCCCTTCCTTGGAAGGATCTCGGACGGCTGGGGCCGTCGTCCGGTGCTCGTCCTGGGGCTTGCGGGATTTTCCGCCAGCCTGATGCTGTTCGAACTTGCAGGCAACTTGTTGTTTCTTTACACGGCACGAGCGCTGGCTGGGGTTTCGGCAGCGGCAATCACACCCGTAGCCCTCGCCACCGTTGGTGACTGGTCGCCCGACGACGGGTGGCGTGCGCGGCGCTTTGCCTGGATCGGAGCTGCAACCATGATCGGCTTTATGGTTGGTCCGCTGCTCGGCAGCACCTTGTCCATCCTGAGTTCGAAGCAAGCACAACTTGAGGCCGGAGCTCCGCTGTTTTGGCCAATCGTGCTTGCGCTGGTTAGCGCTTGCGTGATCGCGAGGACTGTTCCCGTCACGAGGAGCGAACCCAGTTCACCTGCCAATACAATCGGGCTCCGCGGTACCGATGAACCGCGGACGTCCCAAAGCCTGCTTGTGCTGGCGGCGATTGTTGCGGGTTCGGTCGCTGCGTTTGACGTTCACCTGGCCTTGCGCGGCAATCTTGGCTCAAGCACCTCCGGGTTGACCATCGGATTGATGCTCGCCGAGTGCAGCGCCGTGATGCTGCTCGCCCAAATACTCGTGTTCTCGCCGCTTGTGCCGTCGAAGGCGACGCGCTGGTTGATCGCGCCCGCGCTGGGCATGCTTAGTCTGGCGCTTGCGCTCGCGTCGGCCGCGACAACTGCGCCAGCACTCGCGCTTGGCGTCGGCGCGATTGCGATGGCTGCGGGTGTAGCCGCCCCGATTATCACCTACTGGACCTCTCTGATTGCAGGCGAGCACCAGGGCGAGGATTTGGGCCGATGGATTGCGGTGACCAGCCTTGGTCAGGCCGTGGGCTCGGCCGCCGCCGGCTTGTTGCTGTCACATGGGTTGTCCAACGTCATGTTCGCCGTCGCGAGCGCGCTTGCACTCGCCGGGATGATCATCGCCGCGTGGTTGGCAAAGCAGTTGGCATAGCCTAACACTGGGATCATCTGGTTTTCCTCAGAAATCGGGAGCTGCGCCGAGCCGGTATCACCCGAGCGCGCCGAGTTGGCTCCGGAACAAATAACTTCTTCCATGGGTCCGTAGCGATGTGCAGTCGGAAACGGCATCAGCGGCCATCGGGCGTGCGTACCCCGAACCAGGAATCCCTGACCTGGTGATAGTGTACTGACAGATCATAGGATTCTGTCGCCAATCCAAGAACGCCAGGAGCGAGCCGGCCAAGGGCCGCGAGCAGCACGTAGGAGGACGTCACCCGCTCCCGCTGAGTCATGACAAGAGCGATCCGCGCATTCAGCAGCTCCTGCTGAACCGTGAGCAGCTCGAGCGTACTGCGCTGGCAGGCGCCGAACTTGCGTCGGACGGATTTGAGTGCGAACTCGGCCGCCTTCACCTGAACTTGCGCCGAATCCAACTGCCGCCCTCGTTGCAGTCACCGCGCTCCAGGCCTGTACGATGGTGGCGCGTGCGAGCTTGCGCACGGCTTCAAGCGACAGCCGGTCATTTCCTTCGCGATGGCGCGTCAGTTTGCCGACGCCATGATTTGGGCCATCATGCGCAGAAACTGGCGATGGCTTTGGTCCGACATAAACGGCAGGGCTATCAGCAAAGTTAGGAAGGTCGCGATGATTTTGGGAACGTAGATCAGCGTCTGTTCCTGGATCTGCGTGAGCGCTTGGAGCAAAGACACGAGAACGCCAACGATTGTCCCGATGATCATCAATGGCGCTGATACCAACGCAACGGTCATAAGCGCATCCCTCGCAGCGTCGATGACTTCAGCTCCCGTCATCCGAATTCCTTAAGAAAATATTGAGATTCTGTGCATAGCCAACATTTGGTTAACACTTGGTTAATCGTTCGCGTCATGGAGAGAGGACATTGGCCGTCTCCGCCAGAGGGGCGACAGCTCCCACTCAATAACCGGCCTGAGCTTAACTATTCTTCCGTTGATTCGCGATCGCGGAGGGTGAGACGACGCTGATTCACCTGTCGCGCTTGATTGCGCGTCAGCGCAAACTGGATGTGACGGCCACAAAATGTAGGCGAACGCAAACACGACCGGGTTTCGCGCCCGGGAGCTTGCTTTTCGGGAATACCTTAAGCCGGAGAAAGGGGGCGATGAAGCCATGTTCGGCATCGCGAGCGCGCTGGCACTCGCTGGGATGATCATCGCCGCGTGGTTGGCAAAACGGTTGGCATAGCCCAACATCGGGATCAGCTGGCTTTCCGCGGAAATCGGCAGCTCCGCCGAGCCGGTATCACTCGAGCGCGCCGAATTGGGTCCGGAACAAATAACTTCTCTCACGGGTCCGTAGCGATGTGCAGTCGGAAACGGCATCAGCGGCCATCGGGCGTGCGTACCCCGAACCAGGAATCCCTGACTTGGTGATAGTGCACGGACGGATCATAGGATTCTGTCGGCAATCCGAGAACGTCGGGAGCGAGCCGGCCAATGGCTGCGAGCAGCGCGTAGGAGGACGTCACCCGCTCTCGCTGAGTTAGGACGAGAGCGATCCGCGCATTCAGCAGCTCTTGCTGAACCGTGAGCAGTTCGAGTGTGCTGCGCTGGCCGGCGCCGAACTCGCGCCGAACGGATTCCAGTGCGAACTCGGCGGCCTTCACCTGAGCTTGCGCCGAATCCACCTGCGCCCTCGTGGCAGCCACTGTGCTCCACGCCTGCACGACGGTGGCCCGTGCGAGCTTGCGTACGGCTTCAAGCGACAGTCGTTTCTGACCGGTCATTTCCTTCGATTGGCGGATCTTGGCGTACTCGCTACCCCCCTGATAGAGGGGAATGACCACCCGGCTGATGATCGACGCATCGGTGCTCGTCGCCGGAAATATCAGATTCTGGTCGGGCATGACATCCCAGCGGCGTTTCACACTGCCTTCCAGCGTCACCATCGGGTACAGCGCCCCTTCGGCAATTTTGGTCTGAAGAAGGGCGATGTCGACGCCGTACATGGCGGCAAGAACGGCCGGGTGTTGGGTGCGCGCAAGTGCGATGGCGGCCTCGAGCGTCGCAGGAGCAAAGCGGTCCACAGGTTGGCCGGGCGTCAATTTGCCGGGCTCGCTGCCGATTATGCGCGTGAATGTGGCGCGCGACGAGTTGTACGTCGCCTGTGCCGCGAGCACGGCCGTCCGCGCCGCGGCAAGGCGAGCTTCCACTTGCGCCACGTCGGCAGTGGTTAAGTCACCGCTCGCTTGCCGGTTACGGACCAGATTCAGTTGCTCACCTAGCAAGTCGAGATTGCGTTTCTGCAGTTCAAGGATCGCGGCATCGCGCAGCACATCCATATAGGCGGTGGCGGCATCCACCAGCACGGTCTGCTCCATAACGCGGAGCGCCTCGCGGCCGGCAAGCACCTGGTTCTCGGCGGCACGCAGCCGGTTTGCTGTCTGGAATCCGTTGAAGATCGACTGTGTCGCCGTCACCCCGACGCCGCGCGGCGTGGTGGTCGAGCTTTGCTGCGCGCCATCGGCCCCCTTTTCGTTGAGGTAGCGAGAACCACCGTCCGCAGTCGCTTCGATGCGCGGGCGGTAACCGGAAAGCGCCTGGGGCACCTCTTCGTCCGTGGCGCGCAAATTGGCGCGTTCTGCATTGAGCGTCTCGTTGTTGCGGTAGGCCTGAGCCAGCGCCTGGTCGAGTGTCTGCGCCGCTCCGGCGTGAACAGAGCAAACCGCCACGACAGCCACGGCCAGCAACCGAATTGACGTACGCGCAATGCTCATTGAAGCCCCCGGATCGCGATACCGAGCCAGGTCTGCTCCCCGCCCTCCGGCGTCATCCTGCGAGATTACCCAGCCCCCGAATGCGACAATAGCGTCTGGACAGGAGATGTGCAAAGCTCGCGCTCTTAGCGTTGGGCGCGCCGTGGGGGAGTTTTTGTCGTTGTCGTGTCGCGCCCCTGCCTTCGGTGAATGGCTATGGCCATGTTGGGCGTCACCGCCGACGGCCAAGTTTGAATGGAATGCGCAAGCAACGAAGCGTGGGGTCAAACGCGCGCAAAGGGGGCATTGGCCAAGCCGGACGCGCTACCGATCCATGCGGGTCGGGCGAGTCCTTGAGGTCGTTGATAATGACTGGCAACAGCAATTTTGTTTCTGATCCAATCATCGCTGCGCTGCTCTCGGAAGTGAGCGCAAAGTTGGCGGAGATCGTCAAATCGGGGACGACTTTTCGCATCGATCTCCGACGGCTTCCATTGCCTGCAGGCGCTACCGCTGCGCTGCGCGACTTTCTTGGCAACGGGCAGGTGGAGGCAAGTTTTAGAGGCGTGGGATCATGCATCTTTTCGGAAACGGCCGTGGCCGGCGTGTGGTGGGGTCAGCAGTACAACACCGACGGTGATCTTGTCGGCGAATTTATCGAAATTGCCTATGTCCCTGAACTACTGAAGTGCGAGACCGCCGAGATTGAACAGGCCATGAAAGAGCTTTGGCTCAAGATTCGCGACGCTCAGCAGATTCGTGGCAGCGGGTCGGAATCGAGCTCCTCGACCAACCGTTCGCCGCCGAGCTCCGTTTCCAACACGACGTAAGGCCCGTCTTCGCCCACGACGCCGATTTCTGCTGCGTCTTCTCCGCCCGGCAGGTCGCGCCAAGCCTGCACCAGCCGTTCGGCTGAAGGCGGGTCAGCGACAGCCACGATCCTGCCCTCACAAGCCAGATAGAGCGGATTATAGCCGAGCATATCGCAGACGGCCTGCACCTCACCGCGCAGCGGAATCTTGCGCTCGAGCAGGCGCACGCTTTTGGCCGTTGATCGAACGATCTCGTGGGCGACGCTTGCCAGTCCGCCGCGGGTCGGGTCGCGCATGAATCGGATACCCGGCTGCATTAGGGCGCATCTAGCAAGCGGAAGAACACTGGCGCAGTCCGACTGCAGCGTCCCCGAAAGACCAAATTGCTTGCGGGCCAGCAGGACGGCCGTTCCATGATCGCCGATCGAGCCGCTGACAATGATGCGGTCGCCGGGGAGGATCTGATCGAGGCCAAGGGCGACGGCAGGGTTGCGAAACCCCAGTCCGGTCGTCGCCAGGTAAAGCCCGCCACCCTCGCCGTTGCGGAGGACTTTGGTGTCGCCCGTCACCACCTTGACCGAGGAGGCCCGCGCCGCGGCGGCCATGGATGCGACCAGGCGCTCGAGGCGCTCCCGTTCGAAGCCCTCTTCGATGAAGCAGTTCAGCGCGATGTAAAGCGGCTCTGCCCCCGACACTGCGAGGTCATTGACGGTGCCATTGATGGCCAGACTTCCGATGTCGCCACCTGGAAACTCCAGCGGATCCACCGTAAAACCGTCCGAGGTCAGGGCCGGAAAACTGCCGGCGGGCAGCATCGGTAAGATCGCTGCATCGGCATTTGTATCGAACAGGTCGTTGTGGAGATGTCGGCGGAAGACCCCTTCAATCAGCTCACGCATCCTTCTGCCGCCATTGCCGTGCGCCAGCGAAATGCGGCTCAGGTCGCGCGAGCAGTGCTTGTCGTCACCAGGTTTCATGGGGCTTTCCGCGCAGAAAATTCAACGACCTGGCCATAACTCAGTCCACCGTCATTCATCGGTATGCGTTCATGCAAGAGAACCTGGAAGCCGTGGCTGGTCAGAGCGGCCGCCGCATGCTCGGTGAGCAGCTTGTTCTGGAACACGCCGCCTGTCAGTCCGATGATATTGGTGCGATTGGCCGCGCCATGATGCAGGGCCTCGCGAACCAGGGTTGCAGACAACGAACCGTGGAAGCGTCCAAGCCGCTCGCGAACGGACAAGGACGAATCCACGAGCATTGGAACAAGTGGAGTCCAGTCGATCCGCCGGATCTTGCCTTCGGGGCGGACCGGGAGAGCGGGCTCGATGCTGACTTCACCTGACATGCTCTCAACCAGCGCCGGCGCCTGGCCATCGTAACTGCAGTGCTCGATGAGGCCCACCATTGCTGCGGCGGCATCGAACAATCGACCGACCGAGCTGGACATCATGCCGGCCCCGGCAGCCCATGCGCGGCGGTAGGCGGCTGCATCCGTATGAACGCATTCCCAGTGATGATGGGCCTCCAGCGCCAGCGTGTACGCGCTGCGCCACGGCTCGAGTGCAACGCGGTCGCCGCCGATGAGCCGAAACGGACGCAGGCTGCCGACCCTCTGCCAATGTCCGGGCGAGCCGAACAAGGTCTCGCCGCCCCACAAGGTGCCGTCGGACCCAAGCCCCAGACCGTCCCAGGTGAAGACCAGCATTTTCTCCCTGCAACCATGCTCCCCGGCCAGCGCAGAAGCATGGGCTACATGGTGCTGGATCCCGGTTGTGGGCACGTCTTGCCGCAGGGCCCACCGTGTCGTCGTGAAATCCGGATGCGCGTCGTGAAGGATGCATGTTGCATCGGTCGCATAAAGTCTTTGAAGATCGTCGGCAACCTGTTCCAGCGTTGTCTGTGAGCGCAAGGATCCCATGTCCCCAATGTGTGGAGACACGACGACCCGGTCGCCTAGCCCGAGCGCCACCGTGGCCTTGAGTTGCCCTCCGCAGGCGAGCACGGCGTCAGCCGCCCTATAAGAGTTGTGCAGGGTGATGGGTGCCGAGCCGCGGCCAAGCCTGATCGATCTGGCCCGCCCGCCCATCACCCGCCAGACCGGATCGTCGGCAGGGCGCTGGATAGGACGATCATGGTGCAGGAAGGCGTCGCAGCAGCGAGCGAGCCGCTTCTCGGCTTCGTCCGGATCGGTGATCACGGGTTCGCCGCTGATGTTGCCGCTCGTTGCGACCAGCACACCAGCAAATTCGCTCAAGATCAGGTGGTGCAAGGGGCTATAGGGCAACATCAACCCGACCTCGCCAAGGCCAGGCGCAACGGCGGCCGCGATCGGCGCGTCCGCGCGCCGCCGCACCAGCACGATGGGCCGAACGGGGTCGCACAGGGCCGCTTCTTCGATTTCATCAAGATCAGCGATCGTTCTGGCAAATCGATGCCGGTTGTTGCCGCCCGGCACCATCACGGCAAGCGGCTTGTCAGGCCGTCCCTTCCTGTTGCGAAGCCTGAGCACCGCGGTCTCATTCGTCGCATCACATATCAGGTGGTACCCGCCGATACCGCGAACGGCCAGCGTCAGGCCGTAGCTCAAGGCCTCGACAGCGGCGGCAAGCGCTTGTCCGCTGCCGGAGATCTCCTCGCCATTCGCTTTCCTGAAGACCAATTTCGGGCCGCATTCGGGACACGCCAAAGGCTGCGCGTGAAACCGGCGGTCCTGCTGGTTCTCAAACTCGTGCCGGCAGTTTCGGCACAGTTCGAAGCCCGCCATCGAGGTGTTGGGGCGGTCGTAGGGCAGGGCGGTGATAATGGTGTATCGCGGGCCGCATTGGGTGCAATTGGTGAAAGGATAGCGGTACCTGCGCTCTGATGGATCATCTATCTCGGCGAGACAGTCGTCGCAGAGGAACAAATCGGGCGGAAGCTCCGCATCGCGGGTCGAACCAGGTTTGCTTTCGAGGATCGAAAATTCGCAACAATCGGCTGGTGGTCGCGGGCTGACCGACCTAATCATCGGCCGCGCCAACGGTGGCCTTTGGGCGATCAGGCCGGCCGCAAAGCGGTCGAGCGCGTCAGGCTCGCCGCTGGCAAGCACGGACACGTGGCTTGCCTCGTTCTTCACCCAGCCCACGATCTCGTGAGCGTCCGCGAGACGCTTCACGAACGGTCGAAATCCGACACCCTGGACACGACCGACGATTTCGAACAGCCGTGTCTCGCTGCGCGTTTCGATGGTCTCATTCCTGTTCATCCGGGCACCGAGACCTGATCGGCGCAGATCCATTTGCGAGCCAGGCGCAGCACCAATCCGGCAGCCAACGGCACCGCTGTCGCGACTCGGTCGCTCAGGCCTTCGCCCCAATCGATGCATTGAGGATGAATACCGATCAGCGCGCGCCGGCGCGGCAGAAGGTCCTCCATCCGGGCCATATCGAACAGTTCCTTTAGCCCGATCTCGTGCGCGGTATGCTTCGAGGTGCCGAGGAACGCGTCGAGCTCGTCACCAACCAGGCAGCGAACCGCCCCGGCCTCATCTCCGATCATCGCAGCATCGATGACGATGAGACGACCGGCGGTCTCAATGATCGGCAGCAGATTGAAGCTCAGCGTCCCGCCGTCGACGATCGCCAGGTTTGCGCTCGGTTGCGGCCAGTCGCGCAGGTACCGGATCACATGAACGCCTACCCCCTCATCACCGAGGAGCACGTTACCGATGCCTAAGACAGTGACTGGTGGACCAGCGGCATGCGGTGCGGAAGGCATCGGCGCTCACCTTGCTGCGCGGACCGCGCCGCCGCCCCCAAAGGCATGGCGGCCGCTGCGGTAGCCGGCAGTCCACCACACCTGGCAGGCCCCTTCGTCCGACACCATGCAAGGACCTATCGGCGATTCGGGCGCGCAGCCAGAACCGTACAATCGGCAATCGGTTGGCAGGACTTTGCCGAGAATGACCCGCGCGCAATCGCAACCTGGTGGCATTTCGCCGCGACGAGGGCGTTCTGTTGCTTCGTCCAACGGAAATTCTATCCTTGCATCGTGGTCGGCATATTCGGGCCTGAGGCGGAAACCGGACCGGGGGATGACGCCGATGCCGCGCCAGGCGGCGTCCGTCACCTCCAGGGTTTCGGTAAGATAGCGGCGTGCGACGGCGTTGCCGCCGGGCCTGACGCTCTTGGGATAGCAGTTGTCAAGAAAGTACCGGCCTTCGAGCCGTTGCCGAAGCGTCGAATAGGTGGCTGCCAGCAAGGCGTCAGCCGTGAAGCCCGCGATCGCGGTGGGCATGTGGTGACCGCGAACCACAAACTCCCATTCCTCGGGGCCCATGACGGTTGCGACGTGCCCCGGCGCGATCAAAGCATCAAATCCCGGCTCTTCGGACTGAAGGAGCATGGCGACCGCTGGCCATGTCAGCCGCCCGGAAATCAGGAGCTTAAGATTCGGCGGAAGGCCCATCGCGATCAGCGCCGCGACGGGAGCAAGCGTGGTTTCAAAGCCGGCGACGAAGAAAACCACCGTCTTGCGCGGATTCTCCCTGGCAATAGCGGCAGCTTCGCTCGGACTCGCGATGGGGCGAACATCCGCGCCGAGCGCGATTGCCTGCTCAAGGGAGCGCGGCTGGGCCTTCGGTCCATTGACGGGGACGCGCAGCATATCGCCGAACGCAACCAGGATGACGGAATTTGTCAGCGACAGTTGGATAGCATGGAAGACATCCTCTTCCGGGCAGACGCAAACCGGGCATCCGGGTCCCGGAATCAGCTGCACCGCGGGTGGAAGCAGGCTTCTGATGCCTGAGGTCGCAATCGTCCGCTCGTGGCCACCGCAGACGTTGAGGATTCGAACCGGCCGATCGAGCGGGAGGTCCTTGATCCGGTCCAGCCAAATGCGAGCAGGCGAGCTCATCAAGCCTCTCCTGCTTCAACCGAGGTGGTTGGGTTGAGGAATAGCCCGGCGCGATGATCGGCAAGCCGCTGGCGGAGCCACGCCAGCCATTCGCCCACATCGGCCGACTTGGCAGCCGACGTTCTCAGAAGCGGACCGTCGTAACCTGATGCCTTGAGCGTTGCTGCTGCTCGATCCACCTGAAAGTTGTCCAGGTACGGCAAAAGATCCGATTTCGTGAGCATCACGAGATCGCTCTTGCGGAAGATGATCGGATATTTGGCCGGCTTGTCGTCACCTTCCGTGGCCGACAAGAGCGTAACATTGCAGTGCGCTCCAAGATCGAATGAAGCGGGGCATACCAGATTGCCCACATTCTCAATGAACAAAACGTCGACGCCGTTCAGATCGAGCTCATGGAGCCCGTGATGCACCATGGTCGCATCGAGATGACAGGCGCCGCCGGTCGTAATCTGGAGGGCGGGGACCCCCTTTGCTCGGATCCGGGCAGCATCGTTCTCGGTTTCAAGGTCGCCCTCGATGACGGCGAAACCGAGTTCGGGGCCGAGAGCATCAATTGTTGCTTCGAGAAGCGAGGTTTTGCCGGATCCGGGCGAGGACATCAAATTGATCGCAAGCAGACCGCTCTCATCGAAATGCTGCCGGTTGTGGCTGGCGATCCGATCGTTGGCGGCGAGAATATTGCGGATCACGCCTTCCTCGTGGGCAAGCCCGTGTACCGACGCAATTGCGCCATCTTCCGAACCCCTATGTGGCAGATGAAGCCGGTGCTTGTTATTGGCGGCGCAGCCGCAATGGCTACACATGCGGCGCCTCCCTCTCCGTGTTCAGTTTCCCTGGTCCGCCGGCTACTGGTGGATCCGAGGTGCCGGGGAAGCCGGTTGCGGCAAATTCGACCGCCGCGCTCGACAATTCGTCGCCGCCGATGACCTTTACCCGAAATGAACCGCAGAACGCGCAAAGCAAGCGATTGGGACGTGTCACATTTTCCAGGCCGCACTCCGTGCATTTGACACGCGGATCGCAGAGCTCGATCGTGAGATACGCATGTTCCGCCTTCGTGCCCGAGCGCGCGACCTCGAACGCGCGAAGAAGCAGGCCCGGGTCCGTACCCGAGAGCTCACCGACCCGGATCGCGATATGCGCAATGCTGTCCTCGCCCGCCTCCTGCGCGAGGCGCTCGACTTCGGAAATCAGAGCCCAGCACACCGAAAGCTCATGCATGCGAGTGGCTGTCCCCTGCGGCCAGCATGGCGTCGAAGACTTCCCAGGTGGACTTGGCCTCCCGCTCGTCGATGAGCTGGATCGCATAGCCCAGGTGAACCAGGACGTGGTCACCGACCGAGACGTCCTGGTCCTGTAGCAGGAACAGGTTCACCTCGCGAGAAACGCCCTTGACGGAGCATTGCGCGAGGAATCCGTCGATTCTATCCACCCGCATGGGGATGGCGAGGCACATGATAGTTCTCCGACGATCTACGGTGGGATGGAGGCCAGGATCGGTCTGAGCCCCTCGACAAGCCTCTGGCGCTGTTGATCCGACAGGTTCGCATTGAGGCGCGCAAGCGCGAGCCCAACGGCGCGCATGCTCGCCACGTGTTTGGATGATTGCAGCTCATGAACCTTGAGCAACGTCACCGGATCCTTGGTGGCAGCTTCGGCAGGACCGGAAGGACGCTGCAGCGCGCGAGCGGCTGCGTCGAGAAGGTCGAGCCAAGCCGGCTCCTGTGCCGTCGTGATTCCGACCGCATCATGTAAGGCCGCCATCTTCCGAGACAGCTCCTCGTCTGACGGCGCTGGCTGCGCATCCGCCTTCGGTTGACTCTCGGAGGGCGCAGTATTGGGTTGCGCGCCCTCCGGCGTCGGCAGAGATGGACTTGGGCCCGGCGGCATACCCATTGGGCTTGTCGAGTTCTCAGAGGCTTCTGCCGTTGCGCTTTTAGGCCCCGGAGGCAACTTCTCTCCGGGCACGCGCGCCGTTTGGGTGCTATCGGCCCCCCCAGGACAGAAGAAGCCGAAATCGCCGGTTGTTCGTCCTCTGATGAACTCGTTCCAGTTCGGTTCGATTCGATGTTCGGGAGACGTGTCGAAGGTGCCAAGGTGGTGGCACATCGCGCAATGCGGCTGGTGCGCGCGGACCCGCAAGCGGCCACGTTCGATGCAATAGTTGTCGATCAAGTCGCCATAGCCATTCCCAGGGCGGGCGAGGACAGGGGACATTTGCCAACCAAGCAGAGTCAGGACGAATATGGCGACCGATGAGAAGACGCTCCGTCGCCGCTGCCGGTCTTTCCTCGCGGTCTTGTTCGAGTTCAGCATTAGAGCACCTTCACGCGAACCAGTTCTTCGCCGTTAGGGTCGACGACATGAACGGCGCAGGCCAGACACGGATCGAAACTGTGGATCGTGCGCAAGATCTCCAAGGGACGGGAAGCATCCTGTAACTTGTGGCCGCGTAACGCCGCCTCGTAGGGCCCCTCTCGCCCTGCGGCATCGCGGGGGCCGGCATTCCAAGTGCTGGGGACGACGGCCTGATAGTTGCCGATCCGTCCCTCCTCGATCGTGAGCCAATGAGCCAGTGCGCCGCGAGGCGCTTCCATCATGCCCACGCCGCGGGTTTTCTTCGGCCAGGTCGTGGGATCGAACAGCACATCATCGAAGGTGCGAAGATCGCCACGCGTGATGTTGGCCATCAGCGCATCGTACATGCCCGGCATCATGTCGGCGATCAATTTGGTCTCGATGGTGCGGGCAGCGACGCGGCCGAGCGTAGAGAACAGGGCGGAGATCGGAAGTCCCAACCGTCCGAGGCTGTGGTCGACGAGGCCTCGCGTCCGCACCTCTCCGCTTGCATAGAGAATCAGAACACGCGCAAGCGGCCCGACTTCGACCGGCAGACCCTTCCATCGAGGCGACTTGATCCATGAATAGGACTGGTCAATATCGAGCTGCTCGTAAGGGGGCTTCGGTCCCGTATAATCGAGCTTCGTTTCGCCGTCGTAGGGGTGCAAACCGACCTGCTTGCCTGCCGAATAGCTGTACCAGGAATGGGCGACGAATTCCTGAATCTCGGTCGGATCCTCAAAGTCGACCGGCTGTATCTTCGAAAGGTCCCTGTTGATGATGACCCCGGCGGGAAACTGCAATGTCGCTCGCTCGGCGGCACCTACCCCGGTCGGAAATTCACCATAGGACAGGAAATTGCCGACGCCTTCGCCTCGCGTTGTCCAGTCCTTGTAGAATCCGGCGATCGCGAGCGTGTCGGGCAAGTAGACCTGGTCGACGAACTCCCGCATCTTGCTGATGACCTGGCCGACGAGACGCAGATTTTCTGCATTCACCGCGGTTGCATGCGAGGTTTCAGAAATCGCACAGGGGACACCGCCGACGACAAAATTGGGGTGGGGGTTTTTCCCGCCGAAGATGGCGTGAATCTTGACCACGTCGCGCTGCCAGGCCAACGCCTCCAGATAGTGCGCGACCGCGAGCAGATTCACCTCCGGCGGAAGTTTGTACTCGGGATGACCCCAGTACCCATTCGCGAAGATTCCAAGCTGGCCACCCTCCACAAAACCTTTCAACTTCTGCTGAACTCCGCCGAAATACGCCGGCGAGTTGTTCGGCCAAGGGCTCAAGCTCATCTGCAGTCTGGAAGTCGCGGCCGGATCTGCCTTGAGAGCGGAAACCACGTCGACCCAATCGAGCGCATGCAGATGGTAGAAATGCATGACGTGGTCATGCACATATTGCGCGGCAATCATCAGATTGCGGATGAGCTGCGCATTCTCCGGGATCACATAGCCGAGTGCGTATTCGACAGCCCGGATCGAGGCGATGCTGTGGACGACCGTGCAGACGCCGCAGAAACGCTGTGTAAACGCCCACGCATCCCTGGGATCACGTCCCTTCAGGATCAATTCGATGCCGCGCACCATCGTGCCTGAGCTGGATGCGCGGGTGATCACGCCCTGAGCATCCGTCTCCGCTTCGATCCGAAGGTGCCCCTCGATTCGCGTAACGGGGTCGACGATGAGCCGCCGAGGCTGCGAGCCGGGCGCGGTCTTGGCCGCAGCCGTGGACTTTTCGCCGGCCTTCTTAGAAGAGCTTGCCATAGAAGCCGCCCTCGCGATCCCAGAATTTCGGTTGGGCACAGCCGAGGCAGCCGTGGCCCGAGAACATCGGGAAGCTGGTCTTCTGGTTCCACTTCACCGTCGTGCATGCGTTGAACGTCGTCGGTCCCTTGCAACCAAGATCTTTCAGGCAAAAGCCCTTCTGCGCGCCTTCATCATCAAAGCTCTTGGCGAACAGCCCCTGATTGAAGAAGGGCAGTCTCGGACAATCGTCGTGAACGGTCCGCCCGAAAAACGGAAGGGGGCGTCCCAGATTGTCGAGATCAGGCGGTTTCCCATACGTGAGAAAATAAACCACAACTCCGGTCATCACCTCCGGGATCGGCGGACACCCCGGAACGTTGATGATGGGAGCCGCGACGTCCTTGGCGTCGATGAGCTCGCGCAGGGCATCGTGAACTCCGCCTGCTCCGGTCGGGTTGGGCGAGGCTGCAGGGATCCCCCCATAAGTGGCGCAAGTGCCGACCGCAATGATGAGCGCCGCTCCTTTTGCTGCACCCCGCACGAGATCGCGTCCGCTCTTTCCGCCGGTTGTCGAGTAATATCCATCCCGATCAAGCGGAATTCCGCCGTCAACCACAAGCACGTATTTGCCGAAGTTTTGCTCAATCGCCCTGTCGCGCGCCTGTTCGGCGGCGTTTCCTGCGGCCGCCTGCAGCACATGATGATAGTCGAGAGAGAACTGATCGAACATCAGGCTTTCGAGCGTCGGCTCGAACGATCGCAGAATCGACTCGCTGCAGCCGGTGCATTCCTGGACGGAGAGCCAGATGACGCTGGGGCGAGGCTTGGTCGCAAGCGCTTGTGCGATCGCCTGGCTTGCACTCGGCGGGAGGGCAAGAATCGAAGCCGTGTAGGCGCACCAGTTCAAAAAATCGCGCCGCGACACGCCTTGACGGCGAAGATGGTCCAGCAGCGTTGTATGGTTGTTCCGTGCTTCCATTGCCGCGTTGCCTCCCCGCAAATGCTACCTTTGCGCTAAATGCCCCGCAAGAGCCAAAGCGACACGAAACTGTTTCTCGAGTGAGGCAATTAGGCGAGCCAACTCGCTGACAAAGACGCTAAGGGTCGCTTTTTATTACAGTGCGCAACGATAGGCTGCTGGTGCTGTTTGCTCGCTGCTCACGACGAGTCCGAGCAAATCGCGATGGCCGAACACGCCATCATCGGCCGACTCGATTGCGGAAGAGGAACAGCGCCTTTCATCGCCGGGATTCTCGATCGAGCGTTCGCGGCGAGCCGGTCGGGAAGGCCCAGGCCGGGGAGCACTATCCCATCCACCCGGGCTTCGCCGTCTCCAAAATCAGATCGGCATGTTCACCATGCCTCTACAATCACGAGCACAGTCACGACAGAGCGAGGCGCAGTGCGCCATTTGATCGTCTCCAGTGATAGCCTCGCAATCCTTGGCACAGGCGTCGCACAGTTGCGCACAGGCGCCGCAAATCGCTCCGTGCTGCGGCGATCTGCGCATTAGCGAGTTGGCCGTCATCTGGCACATCTCGGCGCAGTCGAGCAGCAGCGCCAAATGCGTGGGCGCAACGTGGTCGCCGCCCTTTTCGAAACAATATCGCGCGGTCTCAAGGCACATTTGGTGCGACTTGATGCAAATATCGATGCAGCTCTCTCGGGTCATTGGCCCCTGTCCCATGCCCGGCATGCCCATTCCCGACATGCCAGGCGCCTGAGCCCGAGCGATGCCGCTGGATGCGGCCAACACCAAGCACGATCCCAGAACTTTACGTCGATTCCACATGACTAAATCTCCTGTCCTAATCGTAAGAGCGGCTAATGGGATGCCTAACGCCTACTCGGACCTAGGTGAGGGGCGGGCGACTGTCGCGGCCGAAGTTGGCGATTGGCCATCGAGCAGGTGACGGTAACGCGACGCCGCGCACGACAGTCCAGGCACGTCCAACCCGCAAGACAGCAACTTATTCCAAATCTCCTCGGCATTTTCGGCAAAACGAAACAGCGTGCAGTCCGACTTGTCGACGGTGCCACTGGCGATCAGCGCATCGAAGTTGACCGCCGCGCGCCAGTACTTCTCGTCAAACAGGACGATCGGGATTGGCGGCGACTTTCCGGTCTGACGGAGCGTGAGAATTTCAAAGAGTTCGTCGAACGTGCCAAAGCCGCCGGGAAAGGCGACCAAGGCGTTGGCGCGCATTGCCAAATGCATCTTGCGCATCGCAAAATAGTGGAATTGGAAGGTCAGTTCGGGAGTCGAGTAACCGTTTGGCGCTTGCTCCCGCGGAAGTCTGATATTGAAGCCGATCGAGGGGGCGCCAGCGTCGTGCGCGCCGCGATTGGCCGCTTCCATCAAGCCGGGACCGCCGCCGGTCGCAATCACGTTGTCGCGCACGCCGCCATTGTCGGTCAGCGCGCCGCCACGTTGCGACGCTATCAACCCGAATTGGCGAGCTTGTTCATACCAGTCGGCGTGTCTTCCCTGCCCGTTCTGTCGAACGCGCGCTGATCCAAAGACCACGATGGTCGATCGTACGCCCCAGTTGCGCAACGCTTCTTCGGCCTTCGCGTATTCGAGCAGAAACCGCACGCCGCGCATCGAATCGCCCAACAAGAAGTCTTGGTCGAGGGCGGGCAGGATGTACGATGCTGAGCTCTGCGCTGCGCCGGCTGCCGCAGCCTCGCGGTGCGAACCGTGGTCGGACAGGAGCCTTTGCGAGAAATTATCGTCGGTCATTGTGGCTGCTTTCGCCCCGGCCCGTCTCGGGTTTCGCCGAGACAGGCCGGAGCCGATGCGCTATTTGCAGCCGGAGTTCTGGGTCGTCTGGGTTTGGGTCTGCCCCGGTCCGCAGGGGGGAGTCCCCATCTGGCCATGCTCCATGTTCTTCTCATTCTGCATCATCTTCTGGCCCTGGTCCCGCATCATGCGGCCGTGCTCCATGCCTTGCGGCGTGGAAGTGGTTCCGGTCGTCTGTTGATCGGTTGCTGTCCCTGGCTGGCCGGGCTGAGCTTGCGTGGTCGACGGCTGATTGCCAGTCTGGGACTGGCCGTTGTGCATCATTTTCTGACCCTGGTCGCGCATCATGCGACCGTGCTCCATGCCCTGCATCGGCATGGAATTGGTCCCAGTGTTCGGTTGGTCGGTCGCTGCCCCCGAGGACTGGCCGGGTTGGGCTTGGGTCGGTTGGGTGCCGGTCTGTTGGGACTGAGCCAGTGCGGCGCCAAAGGAGAGAGCGATCGTTGCGGCGATGGCTGCAGGGATTGCGATCTTCGAGAAGTGGTTTGACATGGTGATTTCCCTATTCATGAATTGAGGGGGCCGACGGCCCTGGAGCGAATTGAAGGTTAGAGCGGCTCGCGCCCACCCAGGTTGATCTAACTCAACAAGGGATCGTGACAAATCTGTAACAAGTTCCACGCTTGGATTGGCGAAGAGCGTTCGAATGCGAGCATCGAAAACTGCTCTGAACTGATGCGGTCAGCGACGAAATCTGAAGGATATTTTGCATCGTGATAGGTCGGGCCATTTCAAATCGCGCCCTCACCTACGTCGTGAAGCAGGCTCACCGCAGCTCGTTCGCACCGCTCCTTGGTGCGGTCTCGTTTGCCGCGACAGTCACGATGAGCCTGCCGGTCGAGCTTATCGTCGTTGCGGGCACGCTGGCCTCACGACGCGCGTGGGTCGGAATTGCCGTCTGGGCTGCGGCGGGCAGCGCCCTTGCGGCCACCGGCCTTTATTTTGCATTCCATCATCTCGGGTGGAGTCTCCTGGCCAAAAGCTATCCGGACCTTGCGCTCACCCAGGCTTGGCGACAGGCAACTGTCTTTCTCTCGCAATATGGGACGGTGGCGATATTCGCCGTGATGGCGCTTCCGCTGCCTGTGCCCAAACTTGCCCTGTTGGCGGTCGCTGGAATCTACCGCCTGCCGGTTCTCCACGTCTCCCTGGCAATTTTCTCGGGCAAGCTCATCAAGTACATCTTGTATGCCTATCTCGCCCTGCGGTTTCCTGGGTTCTTTCAACGCTTGGCACATCGCGGCCACCAATCCGACGCCCCACAGGGAGTGGGGTTAAGTCGCAGCGAAGTGCCTGCACATTCGAGAGTTCGTCGAAAGCTGATCTTCTAGCAACCGCACCGCAGGAAAGAGTCCTCGCGGCAGGAGCGGCACATCTCGAGCAATCGCTGCCTGAGCTGGCCGCGTGCGCGATGCAGCCGCACCGTCAGCGCATTGACTGTCAGCCCAAGGGCGGCTGCTGCCGCAAGCCTGTCCTCGGCCTCCAGGTCAATCCGGCGGATCACTTGCGCATATTCCGTGTTGAGCGCAGGCAAAATCAGGTGAACGCACTCGCACGCCGCGGCCTCGCTTTCATCGCCAATCGGTTCCGGCGAACCCTGTTGCAGCAGAAGCTCGTTCTCATTGCGGCGCCGCAATGCCTGGCGGCGCTGGTGATCAGCAACAGCAGACGCGACGATGCGGCTGAGCCAGCCTTGGACGGCGCCTTCATCGCGAAGCGCCTCGGCTTTCTCCATCGCGCGAAGAATGACTCCATGCAGAACATCCTCGGCGTCGGCCGCATTTCCAAGCCGACGGACAAGGTAAGCTCTCAGACGATCATAGCCCCGAGATAGCGCGTCCGCGACGACGGCCTGCTGCGGTGAGGAGATCGTCTGAAGAGCAGGCGAAACGGACGGCTTCTCTGACATTTTGGTGCCAAGCTTGAATGCGACGGGGCCGTGCTGAAGGAGGACGGCCGTTGTCGGGCAGATTAGGCGACCAGATGGCTTTCCGCTTGATCCAGCTCAACAAATACGAAGGGCAAGCCGGATACATTTCGCCTCAAGCAAGATTGAGAGCAGGAGGAATCGCAGCTTGTCCACCGTATCCTCATTTGGATCGCTTGGTCCTGACGCTGCCCTGCGCGTTCGACGACTCATGCCAATGTCGGTGCACGCAACCGGTGCGCCTGACGACTTGTGCGGGACGGGCGCTTTAATGCAGGCTGAATTTGTTTCGATGGCAGCGCAAGACTTGGCGCGCCGACAAAAACAGCCCGATCACGATCCAAGAAGGTTCGGAGTTCTGAAGGAGACCGTTACGTGACCATCAAATTGAGCTTTCTCGGCGCCGCTGGTACGGTCACGGGATCCAAATATCTTTTGGAAAACGGATCGCAACGACTACTGATCGACTGCGGGTTATTCCAAGGCGAACGAGAACGCCGCGAGGCAAACTGGGCGCAATTTCCGGTCGATCCGGCAAGCATTTCAGCCGTAATGCTGACCCACGCCCATCTCGATCACTGCGGCTATCTTCCCGTGCTGGTCAAGGGCGGCTTTCGAGGGGATGTCCTGTGCAGTGAAGCAACCGCCGACCTCTGCGAGATCCTGTTGCGCGATGCTGGGCACCTCCAGGAGAGCGATGCGCATTTTGCCAATCGCCACGGATTTTCTCGCCACAAGCCAGCTCTTCCCCTCTACACGGTTGAGGATGCCGAAGCTGCGCTGCGGCAGCTGTGGACCATTCCCTTTCATCAGACTCAAACGTTGCCCGGCGGCGCGCAGCTGCGTCTCTTGCGCGCCGGACACATTTTGGGTGCGGCATCGCTCCAAATCGAATGAGGCGGGGTAAGTGTCCTGTTTTCTGGCGATCTCGGGCGGTTCAATGACCCCTTGATGGTCGACCCTGAGGCGCGTCCCGATTCGCAATATGTCGTCGTCGAATCAACCTATGGCGATCGCCGGCATCCGCAAGCCGACCCGCAGAGCGAACTCGACGACATTGTCAATCGTACGGTTCGGCGGGGCGGAACGGTCGTCGTACCAGCCTTTGCGGTCGGGCGGGTGCAGAGCCTGTTGTTCTACTTCGAACGCCTGAAGGCGGCCGGAAAGCTCGCACACGTCCCTATTTTTCTCGACAGCCCGATGGCGGTTAATGCCAGTGAGATCTTTTGTCATCATCGAAGGGACCATAAACTGTCAGAACCCGATTGCCGCAGTTCGTGTGCGGTGGCGACCTACATCCGCAGCGTGGAAGATTCGAAGCGATTGAGCGCCATGACGATACCCAAGGTCATCATATCCGCGAGCGGGATGGCGACCGGCGGACGCGTCCTGCACCACCTCAAGCGCTTTGTGGCCGATCCGAAAAGCACGGTTCTGTTTGCCGGCTATCAGGCCAAAGGGACGCGCGGGCCGGCGATGATGGCGGGTGCGAGAGCCATCCGGATCCACGGTGAGGACATTCCGGTCCGAGCCGAGGTCAGGAATATCAGCGCGCTGTCGGCTCACGCGGATGCCGAGGAAATCATGGCGTGGCTGAGGACCGGCAAGTCCGCCCCGAGCATGACATTCATCACCCATGGCGAGCCCGCTGCGTCGGACGCATTGCGCTCGCGCATTGAGCGCGAGCTTGGCTGGAGCGCGACGGTTCCGGCCCAGATGGAGGTCGCGGCCCTTTCTCTACCCGAGCCTGTTTCAACCGCCGGCGCAAAACGTTCCTGATGTGGCCAATACAGCGAGCGCTTGATCAATAGATTCGAACCTCGCTCGCTCTCCTGTGATTGTTGCTTTGCAAACCGGCAGTTCGGTGATCGAGTTGGCACCTCGTCATCCGCGCACCTGGGCGAGTGGAACGGCAACGAGGCGCGCACGATCGAGAGGAGCCCCACGATACCCCGCAATTTGCACGTGGTGGGAGCTTCGAGTTCGCCCCGATATTCCGAATAACCGACGAACCTTGATCCAACGCAAGCTCCGACACCACATTCGGATACAGTATTTCAAGACAAAACTCTGAACGGCGATCGAGGCAAGCGGTGAAGGTATATTTCATTGGTGGTGGCATCGGGTCGCTCGCGGGTGCAGCATTCCTGATTCGCGATGCTGCCGTTCCCGGGCGCGACATCATCATCTACGACGCGCTGGGAGTGTTCGGCGGCAGCCTTGACGGTGCCCAATTGCCGAACGGCGCCTATTCGCTGCGCGGCGGCCGCATGCTGACCACTGATCACTACGAATGCACCTGGGACCTCTTGTCGTCGATCCCGTCGGTCGAGCGCCCGGGCGTGAGCGTGCGTGACGAGACGGTCGCCTTCAACGAGGAGAACAAGGCGCATTCCCGCGCACGTCTCGTCGATCGCAACCGCTTCAAGGTCGACGTCTCCCATATGGGCTTTTCCGCGCGCGACCGGCTCGAGCTCTTGCGGCTGGTGGAGACGTCGGAAGAGAAGCTCGGCTCCAGCCGCATTACCGACTGGCTGTCGCCGCCATTCCTTGAGTCGAACTTCTGGTACATGTGGCAGACCACCTTCGCCTTCCAGCCCTGGCACAGCGCGGTCGAGCTGAAGCGCTACCTGCACCGCTTCATGAACGAGTTTCCGCGCATCGAGACGCTCGCCGGCGTCAAGCGCACGGTCTACAATCAATACGACGCGATCGTGCGGCCCTTGATCGACTGGCTGAAGCGGCACGGGGTGCAGTTCGTACAGGACACACGTGTCACCGACATGGCGTTCGAGGCAGAAGGCGAGCGCCTGCGCGTGCGTCAGCTGGTGCTCGACCGCGACGGCCGTACCTCCAACGTCCGCCTCGAGGATGGCGACCTCGTCTTCTTCCAGAATGCCTCGATGACGGACGCCTCGAGCCTCGGCTCGATGACCGAGCCGCCGACGCATCTGACCAAGGTTGACAGCCAGGGCTGGGCGCTGTGGGAGAAGATCGCCAAGGGCCGTCCCGAGTTCGGTAACCCGGCCGCGTTCAATACCTCGATTCCCGAATCCTATTGGCTGTCCTTCACCGTCACCTGCCGCGACAGCCGCTTCTTCGATCAGATGGAGGCGTTCTCCGGTAACAAGGCGGGCACCGGCGGCCTCGTCACCTTCAAGGATTCCAACTGGCTGATGTCGGTGGTGCTCTATCATCAGCCGCATTTTGCAGGACAGCCGAAGAACGTCCAGGTGTTCTGGGGCTACGCGCTGCATCCCGACCGCGTCGGCAATTTCGTCGCCAAGCCGATGTCGGATTGCAGCGGCGCCGAAATCCTGAACGAGCTCTGCGGGCATCTGAATTTCGATCGCACGGTGTTCGAGGACGCGATCTGCATCCCCTGCCGCATGCCCTACATCACCAGCATGTTCATGCCGCGTGCGAAGACCGACCGGCCGCTACCGGTGCCGAAGAATTCGGTCAATCTCGCCTTCGTCAGCCAGTTCGTGGAGATTCCCGACGACGTCGTGTTCACCGTCGAATATTCGGTGCGCGCGGCGCAGATGGCGGTCTATCAGCTCATGAAGATCGATCGCCCGATCCCGGGCGTGACCCGCCACGACAAGTCGCCGGCTGTGCTGCTGAGGACCGTTGAGAAAGCGTTTGCTTGACTTAACCGCTGAATGCGAGGTGTTGGATGACAATGCGACTCGCCCATCTATTTGGTGCAATTGCGCTCGCGCTTCCAGTTTCCGGATCGGCGCACGCCGGCCAGTGCGCCCAGGAGATCGCGGCCTACGAAGGCGCGGTTGCCGACCTTGCGGCGCGGGGTTGGTCCGTACACCAGTCAGTGCGTGCGCAGATGCATCGCCAGCCCACGATCAGGTCCGCGACCGAGGCCGACGCGCAGGCAAAGATCGATGCGGCCCACGATCGGGCCGCGTTGGATCGCGCGCGGAAAGCTGACGAGGTGGGTGACGAGGCCGGCTGCCTCCGCGCCTTGTCGCAGGCGCGTCGCCATCCGCATCGTCAGAATGATTGAAAACGCCACTTTAATGCTCGGCTCTATCGCCACGAACCCATAGAATTCAGGTCTTTGGCGATAGGACTAGACCTGAAGATGTTTTGAGCGGTTCGCAAGCGCGAGCCGCGGCAATACCCCGTTACGGGAGCTGCTTCATTGCTGTGCGAGGAAATCATCCAGGCAGGTAATCTGGCCGATAACAGCGTGACGATCAGCGCAGCTGTGCTCCGGTGCCGACCGACGCGGCATGCACCATACTGCTCACAGCGCGATGATTCACGGCTCCGCTTGAGCTATTCGGGAACATTTGCCAACTTGTTGATGTCGTCGGCATCTTGCGAGCTCTTGAGCAATCTGCCGACCATCTCGTAGGTTCGGGTAATCTCCGCGAGGCGGCTCATTTCGCGCGTGCTCTGCACATTGGATTTCTCCAAGGCGCCGCTCGTGAGGGTGATAGCCGGCGGAGCGATGTCAGAAGGTGGGTCGTCGGACCTGAATAGAGTCCCGCCGATGGGTTGAAGTAACTGCGGCCGTTCGAAGCGAACCACGCGGAGCTGACCGAGGAGGAAGCCTTGCTTCGTGCTGAGAATTCCAGTAGGCGAGATCTCCAACTCCCGCTGGTTAGGTGGGACCTGCAGTGGGCCGTTTTGGCCGAGGATAGGTTGTCCTTCCAGCGTAACCAGACGGCCACCGCCATCAATCGTGAATGCGCCGTTTCGCGTGAAGCGCTCGCCTCGCTCGGTCTGTACGACGAAATACCTCTGGCCATTGATGGCAACATCGAGCGGGTTGCCAGTTAATTCAGTGGCGCCTTGGGAATTGTCGGTGAATTGAAATCGTGGGTCGGACAGCGACAGCGGCCGCTCTCGCTGCCCCGCTTCGTTCAAACCTTTTTCCGGCTTGAGGTATTCACGAAACGACAGTTCCCGCGCCCGAAATCCAGCCGTATCGAGGTTTGCCACGTTCTGCGCCGTGACATCGAGCTTCCGCTGCAGCGGATCAGTCGCGACAGGTGAATCAGGGTCGTCCCTGTCGCCGAGAGCTACGTCGATGGTGAGAGGGTAACCGCGGTTGCGCACCGGCACCCGTCGTTTCGATCTCGGACAGGAAGGAAACGTCCGGCATGGACCGAGGCCTTGCAGGTTATGCGGGTGCAGAGCCCAATCGGCACCCCCGGGACAAGGTCCACAATGGCTTACATCAAGCCATGGAAGCCGAAGTTGAGATGCTGGTGGTGGGGACGATTGCGAAGATCCATCGCGCCTATTTGTTTATGGTCAGCACCATCAGTCGCACCAAGAACCGGGCTTCCAGGCGCCAGTCGGCGCGACACTACCCCCTTCCGCTCCGCGATCCGTCCAGCCGACGCATCATTCATATGTTCGACTAACGAAGAGATCTTGGGAGCGCGTCTCCGTTTCCTGACCCGCGCTTCGGAGTTCGGATCACCGGCACGGGAACTTGTTCAAGGGCCGCGACTTATTTGGTCGGACTACCCTGCGACAACATCGAGAGGATCTCATGCGCAAATTAGCTCTTCTTGTTGCGACCGGTGTGATGCTTGCGGGCGGCGACTTCGCTTCGGCCGCCCCGGCCTCCCCCGCTTCAGCCGACCCATGGCTCAGCCGAGGGGAACCCTTGGTGATCTCCGTCGCGCAAAAGAAAGGCAAGAAAGCCAAAAAAAGTAAGCCATCGTCCGGGAATATGGGAGATATGAAAGGCATGCCGCCCGGTCACAAGATGTAAGGAGTGGCCTCGTCCGCCAGTTGGCATCTGTGCCATCGGCATCGCTATGATCTGATCCGTAACGAAGCGATGCCCATGGGGCCGGCAGCGATGGCGTGGTCTTGCTCAGTCGGTGCCGGTGATCACCTTTTCCGAACTATCTTTCCTTTCTCCGAGTTATGGCCAAGTTTTGGTGACGGCCAGGGCCGTCAGGCGGCGGCGATTTGGGCTGACGGATCCCGTGGACTTCTACCCCGTCGGTGAACGTCACCGGGAATGAGTTTTGGTGGCTGCGCAACGCCTGATCTCAACGGCACACCTCTACGCGCCGGAAATAGACCCGTCCATGTGGTCCCACAACGCGCCGCCGCACGAGATAACAGTCGCCACCTCCATAGTAGGCGTAACCACCATAATAGGGGTAGCCGTAGCCACCATAGCCCAAGCCATATAGGCCAAAGCCAAAACCCCCGTGACCGAGGTGACCGCCGAAACCGCCATGGCCCCCGAACCCGCCGTGGCCTCCGAAGCCGCCGCCGTGCCCACCGCCCCCGTGCCCACCGCCGCCACCGTGTTGCGCGGTCGCCGGTCGGACGTCGCTAAACATGCCGGCGCTCACCAAAAGAGCTGCAACGGCGGCCCATTGCACGCATTTTCTGGTCTTTGTCATGAGTAAAGTCCGTGTTCGCTAAGAGAATCCCGTTGGAGAACGCGCTTCTGGATGAATAGTTCCGCCTGATACTCCCAGTACCCTCGACAGCAGACGTTTGACTGGTTGAAATTGGCCTGATTTGGCTGAGGGCTTTGGATAGGCGCGCGCCATTTTGGCGCGAGCCTGTTCGGTGTGAACATTCATTTGACGTGGGCGCGGTCGGCATTGCGCCGCTTCTTCCAGGCGGCGGAATTCGCAATTTTATTCGAAATGACGCACCACTCTTCGTCTTCGGCTACGCGTGGCGAGTCGTCATCGGCTACGCGTGGCGAGCCAGCGCCCTGGCGTAGCTCGCAGAGCGGAGCCGGGCCGGATCAGCTACAGCCCCATCGCGCCGCCGCCGTGCCTTCGCCGTCGATCTGCCGGCCCATGATCGCGATCACCTTCTGATAAACCCCCTGCGGCATTCAATGCCTCGATCGCTGCGAAGTTGGGTTCGCCCTGCTGCGCGCCGGCCATGCGCCTTGAGGAAGTTCGCCGTCGAGCTCAGCGCGGTGGCGGCCTGGATGCGTGCGCCTTGGGATGAGGCTAAGGCCCTGCAGCGCACGCAGATCGGCCTTGCCGAGATCGCTCGCTCTTCGCGCGAAACGACGAACCTACGTCGTACCCGGAGGTCTGGGGCGACCTGCGCCACGTCGAGCGGCTTGCCTTTGTAGAAGAAGATGAGTTGCGAGCGATGACGGCAAATTCCCGAAAGCGAGACACCTCCGTGATAATGTCCTCCGCCAGACCGTGCCTCGCACCACCGGGGCATGAGTGCAGTCGGTATTAATCGAAATTGCGCCCGCCAGCCTAGCCGCCAGCCAACCGAGACGCTGCCAACTGCGGTCTTGAGATCGCCGACCAGTTGGAAACTATGGGATGGTACGGTCAGTCCTTCGGTTTGATCATAGAGGAGGCCATGAACGCTGCGACCGCAGCGGAATATTCTTCCAATCCGTTAAGACTAAAATGCATATCACCTTGCCTCCAATAGAAATTCTCGGGGTGCGATCCGAACCGCTGCTTCAATGTTGCGGTGGCATTGAAGAAAAGAAAGTTGTTGGCGATGCAGATTTTGTGCACCGTAGAGCTTACGAGATTGTTCCACACGCGGCCCTCAGCGTCGGGCTTCAAGTGCTCAAGATGCGGGTGAAAGATGAACAGCACCCGGCTCCCGTCCCCGGCGTAGTCCCTTAGCACGTCAGCCAGCTCCTGCAGATTCTGCCTGAAACTCGAAAGTGCTTCTGAATATTTCTGTTCGAGATCAGCGCCATGGTCCTGTGAATAGGAAAAAAGAACGAGCTCGTCCGATCGGTATTTCTTAATCACCGCTGGCATGTGGACGAGGGACATCCAGGCCTTGGCCACAAACCGCATCAGATACAAGGGATGCTCGCGAGCCTCCATCAAGCCGAAACTACATTCGTGTCCGATGGGTGAAGCCTTGACGCCGACATTTTGTCCGCGCCCATTGCGGACAATCAGCTTACGGTATCGAGCGAAGTCGTCGTATAGATCGGTCTCGTCCACGTCCACCACGATATAGTCGGGACGCACAATCGGCAGCAGCAGCTTCGCCTGCGGCACGAAGATGGCCGGCGAATATGAGGTATAACCGGCATTGTGGGTCTTTAGGCAAACCCCCAGCTCTTTCTTGAAATATTTTGCGACGTGATACGGCAGTGTGTTCTCGTCGTCGTAGCCTTCCATAAAGGAATCGCCAAGGAACAAGACCGAGACTGCTTTTCGACACCCGGCCAGCAGTGCCCTATCGTCGATGATCCTGACACCGTTCGCGTCATAGGATCTCTGGTAGCTGAAGCCGGTCAGATCGCCGTAAATGCACAGGTTCTGGTTTTTCGGTTCCGGCTTATGGTTCAAGACGTCGGATTCCCAATTCAGGTTGACGCTCGCCATTTCGAGATCGACCAGCGGACCGAAATACTGCTGCAACCGTAACCCGATCTCAAAGATCGCGACCCAGGTGATGAACAGCAGCGCCCCCTGTCCGAGGAGGCGACACCAGCGCTTCATCGAATATCTCCGAAATGAACTTCGAGCGGCTTAACATTGCAGGACCGTGATTTCTTTCAACTGCCCCCCGGGGGAAGAGGCAAAAAAGCGACCGTGTCGCGGACACCTGATAAGGTACCTTGAAATATCCAAAAAGGGCGATTGGCCAGTTCTGATGCCGCAGTCAACCCATGAAAGCTTCACCCGCGACGAGACATCGCTTCCGGGATCAGACCGGACCTTCGGTTGGGTGGTGGCGGGTGGGCTCGCGCTTCTGAGCCTTTTAAACCGCTGGCATCTCGGCCAGCTGTGGCCGTGGACCCTATCCGTCGCGGTTCTGCTCCTCGTCGCCGCCTGGATTCGTCCGTCCTTGCTGCACCCGCTCAATCGGCTGTGGATGAAGTTCGGCCTGCTTCTGCACAAGATCATCAACCCGATCGTCATGGGTGTTCTCTTTTACGGTACGATCTTGCCGACCGGCCTTGTCGTGCGACTGCGCGGCGAGGATCTTCTGCGACTGAAACGCGAGCCCGACGCGGAGAGCTATTGGATCACGCGCGTACCGGGGCCTGCGCCGGAAACAATGAGAGACCAGTTCTGATGATGGATTTTCTGGCCGAGCTTTGGCGCTTCATGCGCGTGCGGAAGAAGTTCTGGCTGCTGCCGATCCTGATCATGATGGTGGTGTTCGGCGGTCTTGGGGTGTTGACGAAGGGCTCCGCGGTCGCGCCGTTCATCTACACGCTGTTCTAGGGTAATGCGCATTCTCGGTATCTCTGCGTTCTACCACGACAGCGCCGCGGCGCTGGTCGAGGACGGTCACATCATTGCTGCAGCGCAGGAAGAGCGTTTCACCCGTAGGAAGCACGATGCCTCGTTTCCGCGCCATGCGGTTCGCTACTGCCTGGAAGCAGCCGGCGCAAAACTTTCAGAGATCGATCATGTCGTGTTCTACGACAAGCCGTTCCTGAAGTTTGAACGCCTGCTGGAAACCTATATCGCATTCGCGCCGCGCGGCTTCCGCTCCTTCCAGATCGCAATCCCCCTATGGCTCAGGGAGAAGCTGTTCCAAAAAAGCCTGTTGCGGAGTAAGCTCCGGGAGCTCGACGAGGATTTCGCTTCGGAAAAGCTGTTGTTCGCCGAGCATCATCTGAGCCACGCCGCGTCCGCCTTCTACCCGTCGCCGTTCGAGAAGGCCGCGGTCCTGACCATGGACGGTGTCGGCGAGTGGGCGACGACCTCGGCGGCGATAGGCGATGGCAACCGCCTCGAAATTTTCCAGGAGATTCATTTTCCCCATTCGCTCGGCCTGCTCTATTCAGCCGTAACCAGTTACATCGGCTTCAAGGTCAATTCCGGTGAGCACAAGGTGATGGGACTGGCGCCTTACGGTGAACCCAAATACGCGCAGCTCGTTCTGGATCATTTGATCGACCTGAAGCCGGATGGATCATTTCGGCTCGACATGTCCTATTTCGATTATTGCACCGGTCTCACCATGACCAACGAGCGGTTCGCGAAGCTGTTCGGTCAACCCGAGCGGTCGCCGGATCAATTGCTGACGCCGTTCCATATGGATGCCGCAGCCTCGATTCAGGCCGTGCTGGAGGAGGCGGTGCTGCGACTGACGCGCAGCCTCGCGAGCCGGACCGGTGCGCGCAATCTCTGCCTTGCCGGCGGCGTGGCGCTCAATTGCGTGGCCAATGGGAAGGTGCTGCGCGACGGCAGATTTGACCGCCTCTGGATTCAGCCCGCTGCGGGCGATGCAGGCGGCGCAGTCGGCGCGGCGCTTGCGGCCTTCCATCAGTTCAAGAGCGGGCCACGCAACATCGCTGCGACCGACGGAATGTCCGGCGCGTTTCTCGGGCCGGAATTTTCGCAAAGCGAGATCGAACGGAGGCTCACCGCTTGCGGCGCGCGCTTTGCCGTGCTGGACGAGGGCGACATGATCGAGGCAACAGCAAAGGCGCTATCCGATCAGCTCGCGGTGGGGTGGTTTCAGGGCCGCATGGAATTCGGCCCCCGCTCGCTGGGGGCGCGCTCGATCCTCGGCGATCCCCGTTCGCCGACCATGCAGAAGAACCTCAATCTCAAGGTGAAGTACCGCGAGAGTTTTCGTCCCTTCGCGCCAGCCGTGCTGCGCGAGGACGTCGCCGACTGGTTCGAGCTCGATTCAGACAGTCCCTACATGCTGATCGTCGCCGACGTGACGAAGGACAAGCGGCGCGCCATGAGCGCCGAGGAGCAGGCGCTGTTCGGCATCGACAAGCTCAATATCGCGCGCTCGGAAATTCCCGCGGTAACCCATGTCGATTATTCCGCCCGCATCCAGACGGTCAGCGCCGAGACCAATCCCTGCTTTCATCGGCTGCTGACGCGATTCAAGGCGCGGACCGGGTGTCCGGTGCTGGTCAACACCAGCTTTAACGTGCGCGGCGAGCCGATCGTCTGCGCGCCGGAAGATGCTTTCCGCTGCTTCATGGGCAACGAACTGGATTTGCTCGTGGTTGGCAACTGCGTGCTGCGCAAGAGCGAGCAGAATCCCGATCTCAAGCAGGATTACAGTTCCGCTTTCGACTTGGATTAGCGCTTCTTCAGGTAGACGCCACAGAGGAGGTAGCGACGAGCTCGAAATTAGTGCCGGAGTAACGCGTGATTAGTTTGCCTTAGCCGCACCGGGCGGCCAAGGCCGCGTGGGTGCGACTGGTACGGGTCTAAAGTGCAAGGTCGCTAGTGATGCTCATGATGACGGCGGCGGTGGTGAGGCCGCGGCTGGTTATGGTGCGGGATCACGTCGATCACCGGCGGCGGAACCACCTGATGAAGAGGACGATCGCTGTGGTGGCGCTGCCGACGGACGTGCCGGCGATCGTAATGAGGATCATGATGCTGCACCTTCAGCAGCTTTGCGTCGCCGTCCGAAATCGGGACGGTCGAAAGTGGCGAAGCCTGAAGCTCCAGGCCGCCCACCACGAGGCCAAAACCAAGCGCCGCTGCACCGAGCCGGGAATAAAGTCGTGTCATTGCATCTGTCCTCCGTTAGATGTTGAGGCATTTAACATGAAACGCCCCATATGAATTGCTGCTGAACGAGCATGGGACAGCATTTTCCGCGCCTGCGTCAAAGCAAAGCGCCCTCAGAACGTGCTTGACGACCAACGGCTGTCCTCGAGGCAAGGAAGCCGATGTTCGGCATGCCGAAATTCAACTCCTGGGGCTGAAGGAAATCCAACCCGAGAGGTGAACTGGAACACAACGCAGTTCGATCAGAAGTTTCCAGCACCGATCAAGGCAGCGCGGGAAGTGGGCCGCATTCTCAAGCACATCGAGTTTGGAGCCGCTGTCTCGCCGGATTACCACGAGGGCTCCCGTTCCGGTTAGCGTCAACGGCGTGGGAGCGGGAGCGACGGGGAGAGTCAGTTTGTCCCAAACTGTCCAGATTGTGGCGATGCCAGGGGCGAGCAGGATACCGGCGAGCGCCATGCCTAGCGGAGCACGCGCCCGCGGCCGCCAGCCGACGGCAATCGCAATCAGAAGGCATCCTCGAGAAAGTCGACCGAGTCAGCAAAGAGCGCGACACCGACCCGATCGCGGCCGCGACCGCGAACTCGGCTTCGAAATAGCCGAGATTGAGCAACGCGACGAGCAAAACTGCCCGTCGGAGGGGCTGCCAGTGTTCGATTGTCGTGTAAGTCCACCAATTTGAGTGCCGCTAGGATGATGGCGGTTATCAGAGCGGTCTTTACGTGCGACCTTCCTTACGCAGCCGCCCGTAGAGCGCTTCGACTGCATCGGAAAAATCCTGACTTGGATTGCCGGCGCAGTGATCCTCGAGAAACTTCAGCTGGGTGAGAAGACCGAAGGTCGGAGGATTGAGATCCAGTCCGGTGTCCGTACCTGCCGGCCGGCCGACCAGGATTCCGCTCATGTAGCCCTGAGCCCAGGCGAGGTAATCGCGCCGGACCGCCGGATTGGATTGCACGTCGCTGGAGAATTGCGAACATCGCGTTGCGCCGAGTCCGACGATCTTCGCGGTCGCTGGCTGTGCCTCCGCGCCCGAAGTCGCCGCTGTTAGGATGAGCAAAGAAATTTCCAGCCAGCGGCAGGACCTCAGGAGCGTCCCTCCGGTCTTTCGGTAATCGTCGCTAATCGGCCGCACACGATCGGAGATACGGCTCGCCGCGCCTAAACGAGGCGCTCCCATCTGCACAGTCTTTCTTCTCGCCATCGGTAAGCTGCCATCATATGAACTACGCACAGGGTTCAAGGAAACAGGGCCTACTTCTACGGGAGTGATTCAGTGCTCGGACAGTTCTCATCCTGCGCCTCGTCGCCTTCGTCTCGACAAGCATGTGGCACCAGCACTCGGCGGTGTCAGTTCAGTTCGGCGTCGATCGGCACCAGAAAGGCAAAACAATACTTGAGGTCTTCGCCCCTCGCCTCATCCAGACCACGCCGCAGCTCAAGCTCGGCGATCTCCTCAGGTCTCGCCGAGCGCACCAATCGCTGGTCGCGGGGTCGCAGCAGAGGTCTGCCGTTGGAGCGCATGCGGTCCAACTCTTCCAGAAACCATGGCTCCTCCACCCGCGCTCGGGCCGGCCGCAGAGACGTGGCGGAGAGAGCCAGCACCGGGCGCCAGTTTATCTCCAACGCGAAGGATTGCTTCTGTCTCGCGCTTGTGGCGTCGCCACGTCGGGCATCAGACGAAGTCTTGAAGGCCGCGCGCGCGAGCAGCGTTCCTCCGATTCTCGTCATCACCGCGCGGGACCAGGTCGAGGACATGGTCGCTGGGCTCGACTTGGGCGCGGACGACTACATCATCAAGCTGTTCGAGCTCCGAATCCTTCTCGCCCGCATTCGCGCCAGCACGCGCCGAGTCAGCGACCGATCGAACTTGCTGGTAAGCAGCAAGGAGATCACGCTCGATCCGTCCACCTATGTCGTGACGTTCCGTGGGATCGAGTCCACGCTTTCCACCCGGGAGTTCGCGGTCCTGTACGCGCTCATGGAGAGGCCGGGCACGATCCTTTCGCGCAGCCAGATCGAAAACCGCATCTACGGCTGGAGCGAAGAGGTGCAGAGCAACGCGGTCGACTTGGCAATCCACGGTCTGCGCAAGAAGTACGGCAAGGATATCATCCGCAACATTCGGGGCGCTGGCTGGATGGTCACAAGAGCCGCGTCATGATTTCGCTCCGCAGGACCATCACCGTCCGGGGGACAGCCATGCTCGCGATCGTGGGCCTCGCCGCCGCGGCGTCGACGCTCGCGCTTGTCAGCTACGAAATGAACAAGTTCCTCGACGCCCAGTTGCAGGAAATCGCGGTGAACGTCGGTCCGGGCGATCGAAGCGAGGCCGGCCCGTTGCTGGACAGCGAAGACGAAGATCATCTTGTCGTCCGGATCTGGGATCGATCCGGCAAGGTCGTTCACCGCTCCGGACCCGAGATCGACATCCCATGGGAGGCCCAGCCAGGTCTTTCCGACGTCGCCGCCGCCGGCGGGGACTGGCGCGTCTATCGCTGGAGCCACGCGCGCCAGGACGTCCAGGTCGCACAGACCTGAAGCGCCCGCCATGAGATCGCGCTTCATGCGGCGACCGGTGCCGCCCTCTCCCTTCTGTTCGCCGTTCCGTTCGCCTGGCTGGTCATCGGCTGGTCGATCAATCGCACGATGCGCGGGCTTCGGCTTCTTTCGATTGATATCGTCCGGCGCAGCGTCGACGCGCGCGAGCCGCTGCGGCCCGTCGGCGTTCCGGAGGAAGCGGCGCCCCTGATCGTCGCGACAGATGGGTTCGTCGCTCGATATCAGGAAGCGCTGGAGGCCCAGCGACGCTTCGTCGCCGACGCGGCACATGAGCCCCGCACGCCCGCTCGCCGCACTTCAGATCCAGACGGATAACCTCATCTCTGGAGACCTGCCCGACCAGACCAGAGAGCTCGCCGACGAATTGCGCGGCGGGATACGAAGGGCCTCGCACCTGGCGAGCCAACTTCTCGAGGTGGCGAGAACGGAGGGCGCCTCGCTTCGTTACCGGCAGAAGGTCGACCTGCAGGCCTTGGCCACATCATTGCTGGCGGACTTCTATCCCTTGGCCGAAGAGCGGAAATATCCAACTGGCCATGACCGCAAACGGCCCCTCCTCCGTCGAGGGCAACCCCGAAGCGATCCGCAAGATCCTCGCGACCCTGCTGGATAACGCGATCATCTATTCGAAGTCCGACGACTCGGTGGAGGTGAGGATCGTCAAGACGGATGGCGATTGCGCGATCGATGCAGTCGATGAAGGTCCCGGCATCGTCGAGGATGCGATTCCGTTTATCTACGACCGCTTCTTCAGGGCGGCCGCTCCGGGGATCGAAGGAACGGGTCTCGGTCTCGTGATCGCCAAGTCGACCGCCGAACGCGAGGGGATCACGCTCTCGCATCGAAACCGCAGCGACCGCAGCGGTCTGATCGCAGCGGTCGCTTTCGCAAGGTAGCGCCGGCTCCGGTCTCCGAGCGTGATTCATCGACGACGGCCGGATCTGCCTCACCAACAATGCGGCCGAACGCGCGCTGCGCGGATTTGCGACGACATGCTCATTGTACCCCCCTTCGTCAAGTGTTTGGAAACATTGGAAGTTGATTCTCGGAATCCGTGCGACACGGGCGACCTGTTCGCGAGATCGCGGTAGCCACAGCATCGGTCTCGAGATCGGACGATCGAATTTGATGAGGCGCGCCAGGTACCACTTGCTCAGCAGGCAGAATGCGATCCTTGATCAGGCGGCGAATCCGATGATGCGACACCCCAAGTTTTGCCGCGGCTTCCGACATGGTCAGCCATTCGCCGTTCTTCCCAGCCGAGCGGTACGCATGAATGCCGTTCACTCTTCACCGAGCTGACGCGGTGCGCGGTCCGTGTCTTGCCCTGGCCGGTCGGCATCCCCATCCGATTTAGCAAGGCGACGATATTCTAGTCCAACCATCGGGTCGCCATGGCTCGCATCACAGCAAGCGCTTCCTCGGATGTGCGGCATCCGTGCTCGCCTGCCTTCGGCTTGCGGACGCGGAGCTGTGAATGCTGACCGCCGCGCCAATGGATCGTCAGAATGACTTCGCGCGTTGTCTCGTCAACATCAGCGATGATATCGGAAATGAGGGCACGCAAGAGCTGCTGACGGGCGCGCGTGGTGACGCCGGGGGCGTTCCAAGCAGCATTCAGATCATCGGCAAGGCCGACAAAGTCGGGCAGAATAACGTCGTGATCGGCAGCCTGTGCGGCAGCCAATCGGGTCTGGCACGACTCGACGCGACGAAGCACTGCTTCCCAGCTCTTCTCCAGCTGTACGGCGATGAGCCGATTACCTGGATCGCAGGGGGCATAGCGTCGCTCCGCGAGCGAAGCCTCATATTGGGCTTGCTGAAGTTCCAGCTCGATGATGCGTCGGTGTTCGGTTTTGCGCTCCATCCGCTCGGCTTCGAGTGCGACGTCAATCGCCATCGGTTCAACCGCCCGGAGAAGCTCCCTTGCAACCGCGGGCTCAATCCGCACAGCACCGAGGGTCAGACTTGGACGGTCACAACGATAGACAGTCCGTCCCAGTGGACGCCCACCTTAACTTACCGACACGCGGCCACAATGCGCCGCCCGAACACAAGTTCAGGGTGTTCATCTCTGGCCGGAAGCGACGGGTAACGCCAAAGATCAAACGCGAGCTGCGCCGCCGCTCGGTCGCCGAACCGGTCATCGGCCATCTCAAATCCGAACACCGGATGGGCCGCAACTATCTCTGGCACCGCCAGGGCGACGTCACCAATGCGGTCCTCGCCGCCGCCGGCTACAACTTCCGGCGTCTCATCCGCTGGCTGGCGCTCTTGCTGCGCCAAATCCTCGTCCAGTTCACCGCTCGACTTCAGTTCAACCCAGGTTGAAATCCGCGTTCTTCACGGACGATGAATCAGGGGGATCGGGTAACGGAACAGTTCCGGCGCCGGCTACGGCGAGAAGAGCGCCGAACGGCTGGCCCAACGCAACGGCTATCGCGATCGTGACTCGGAGACCTGCGCCGGCGCCGTCGAGCTGCGTATCCCTAAGCTGCGCAAGGGCAGCTACTTCCCCGGCTTCCTGGAGCCGCGCCGGATAGCCGCAAACCCGCGCCCAACATATGCACTGATGGTCAACTCCCGGGTTGTTCGACCAAATTATTACTGCGCACGGAAAGCGTCGGACTTTGCCGCCGGACAGGCATCAAAACTCCCCGTGCAGGCGCCCCGAGAAGATCGAGATCGGGCCACGATCGGCATTGTAGGCGGGATTGACAATGAGCTGGTAGTCGGCGGTCAAAGTGAAAGCCTTGCTGAGCGCCAGGGAGTAATAGGTTTCAAGCACCCGCTCGCGCCGGTAGTTGAGCGCACCATCGCCGACAAGCACACCTAGGCCGCCAACGGCGAGAAAGTCGCGAAAGTCTCGCGAGATCGCATTGACCGCGCCGCCGATACCGATCACGTCGTCTGGGCGTCCCCATTTCGTCCCCTTGATCGAGAGGCCGCCGGAAAGGCTGCCGTTGATGTCACTGAATGTCATGGTCTCGGTCCGGCCGTCATTCCAGCTCCAGCGCGCGAACAAGCCGAGGTCGTCGGTGATCGCCTGCTCGAGATTGATGACGTAGCCGTATTTGGTGCGGCCTTTGCGCGTCTGCGTGATGTCGAGGTTGAGCGCGGGATTGTCCAGCGTTTCGCGGAAGCTGCCCATGTAGGCGCTGGTGAGCCAGCCCAGGGTTCGCAGCTTTCCGGGTTGGGAGAACAGGGAATAGCGCGTTTCGAGCTCGATCACATACTGGCCACGCTCTGGCGCACGGGTGTCGAAATGGTTCGAATTCGACTCGGCGACCATCAGGAAATAGCCGCCGCGCAATGCCCAATGCTTCTGGTTGAGTTCGGCGCTGACGCCATAGGTCAAACCGACCTTGTCGGCCGAATAGTCGAACGCGCCGGGCGCCCACAGCGACCAGTTCATGAAATCCTTGCGCGTATCCTTGGCGTAGGCGTTGCCGTCGAACACGTCGACGACTGGAAATTTGCCCGCCTGCAGCGTCAGCCTCGAGACGTCGACCTTTCCGGCAAGCTGGCCTGGTCCGCTTGGCAGCTCCTCCTGCTCGCCGCCGAAACCGAAGGTCTGGCGCAGGAACAGCCGCGACGTGTTGTAGTGCGGGTAGGGGAAGTTCGACTTCTGCGCCTCGCCATTGGGAAAGCCGGCAGCGCCCACCGTATCGTTCAATCCGAAGCCCTGCAGCAATTCCGGATTGTAGTAGACCTCGCCGCCTTCCCAGAGGCGCGCGTTCAGGAACAGGCTGTTGCTCCAGGTCGCCTTGGCCTGTGCTGCCGGTGAGAGGCTGTTTGGCCCGCTATAGAGCGCGCGGAATGACGGGTAGCCTTGCGGCAGATAGGTAGTCTGGCCGTGGATTTCCCAACGGTTGGACTCGGTGTCGTCTAAGGATGCGCTGGGGCGGTAATTCGGAGACCCCGGCAAGTCGATCTTGCGGTTGAGACCGACGCGGACGGACTGAAGATCCAGGGATGACGTGTAGTGGGTCGCGGAAGGAAAGGTAACGCTGGCGTTCTCGAACCGGCTGTAGAGATATTCGAGCCGAGCGCTCCAATGCGGCGCGAAGCCGTATTCCACGCCGGCCCCCGCAATCCAGCCAAGCCTCGTGTGGAGGATCTTCTCGCCGTCGCCAGCGGCAGGCGTGCTGAAAAAGCGCTCGCCCATCCATGCCAATCCGCCGGTCGCATAGAACAGCCACAAGCCCGAGGCGTAACCGACACGGCCACGGACACTTGCGGAATAATCCCATTGCTGGGTCGCCGCGGCGCGCGGTGTCGCGAGGAAAGAGACGATCGAGTTCGACGTGATGTAATTCGGGAAGGAAAGATCACCTTCCACGCCGAACAGCAATCCGGAAGCTAGCCGATAATTATAGCTGGCCTGCACACCGCCGATCATGCCGCTGAATTGACCACTGCCCACGGTTGCTGCGGGATCGCTCAGGACGAAGCTGGAAGAGCCACGGCTGTAGCCTGCGTGCGCACCGATATATAAACCGGTCCAATCATAGACGGCCTTCAGCGCAGGGGCCTTCAGCGGCAGGTCGGCGGCAAAGCTTGCGCCGGGCAGGACGAGCATGCCGAGCCCGAGGCCAGCGGAGGTTCGCAGGGATCGGCGGTTCATCGTTAAATGGGTCCAAACACAAAAACACTGGCCGTCGCCCATCCTTGCAGGTTCGCCGCCACAGCCGATGCAGCGAACGGCCATGGCCGGCTGGTCGCTGCAGGTCCAGATGTCCACTGCCGGAGATTTGCCCCAAAGCTCTGAGCTCGCAAAAGATTTATTGCGAATAATTCTTAATTGCAAGAAGCTCTAAGCGACGCTCACCCCCATTGTGACAGAATTGCAACAACTCTTGTGGCTGGACTTGGCGACTGGCCGCGAGGACATCCGTCTCGGGGCCGAGTTCCAGGGTCGCCCGTTCACCCCTTCGGCGTAGTCCTGCGGATGATCAGGTCCTTGCCGGAATCGTCCTTGCCTCGAATAGCGACGTGGCTGTGCGCGTGGCCGGTGTTGAAGTGATCGACCGCGACCCAATCGAGCCGGGTGCCGAGATCCTCTTCCATCTGCCGCATGAAGTCGCTGGTGAAGCCGCGAAGACCAAGAGCCGATCGCCATCTTCGGGCGCGACAATAAAGCGGAACTGGTGGCGATCCCCGTGGCCGCGCTCGACGAAGGCTCGCCCCATCCGTCCGGTCGTCATCCGCTCCGTAGAGCTGACCGTGCCCGCCATCCCGAGTGGTGCCGTCGCGCTGCAGGTAATTGAGATGTGCAGTCGCAGCCCTGCTCCCGGCCTTCAAGCGGACAGTACGGGCTTTGTTTTGCTTTGGTAACCAGAGGGCCGGCATCGCCCCGACAGCGCAAAGCGCCGGGTAAGACCTGCTCGCTGGAGCGACGCTGGAGGAGTTGCTCGGAAAAGACCTCTGGCGCCCAGCTGCGGAGACGTGCTGTGCGAGTCGACAATCAGACAGAGGAATTACCTGCAACGGAGCCTTCGGTCTCGACGCAAGTATTCTCGGCAGCGTGCTCCGGCTGACGAACTTCTTTGGCCGACGGAATCTATTCGCGCTATTTATTTGTCGTCCCCAATGAGCAAAGGCGGGACATGGAGATAGCGGGTCGCCCGCCGCTTGTGCTCGATGTCCCTGAAAACGAGCTTGACCTGCTCGATCGACAATTCCGCGGCCGCGGCAACTGCATCCATTGCAATGCCGTGATTCAGGCCGAACAAGCAGAGATCCATTTCCTGATACGGCAGCGCGAAGTAGAATTCGTCCTGCGTCTGCGACAGCGACCAGGTGTCGGTGGTCGGCGGCCGACTGCAGATGTCCGGCGGAATGTCGAGGGCCTCGGCAAGCTGATAGACTTGGCTCTTGTAGAGATGCGCGACCGGCTTGAAATCGGCCGCGCCGTCGCCGTTCTTGACGAAGAAGCCCTGATCGTATTCGAGCCGGTTCGGCGTCCCGGAAACTGCGTAGTTCAACCGGTCGGCGTGATAATATTCGATCTGTTTGCGGGTGCGCTGCTTCATGTTGGTCGCAGCAATGATGCCAAGATAGACGTCCAGCGGCATGCGCAGCTTGCGCATCTCTCCGCTCGGCGACCGCACAACCAGCGAGGTGATGTTGTAACCCGTCGCCGCCAGCGCTCCGCCGAGGACGACCTTGCATCCCCACCCGTCCCCGAACTCAGGCACGACCTTTCTGATGAATTCGTCGCGCCGGCTGTAGCAGCCGGCGGCGGCAAGCTGGGGCGCGATATCCTCGACAACCCAGTGGATGCCCAGCGTTTCGGCCACTTTGCGGCCAAGCTGCAGGCTGTCGGATTCCGAATCCTTCTCCGGCATAAGGACGGCCAGCACGTTCTTGGCGCCCAGTGCGCGGGCGCACAACGCCGCTGTGACGCTGGAGTCGATGCCGCCGGACAGGCCGACGATGGCGCCACGCTTGCGCAACGTCTTCAGCACCTGTTCGCGAATGCCGACGCTAATCTGCTCGATTTCCCGGGCGGGGTCGAGCTTGAGGGCCTCCCGCGAAAAAGGTGTGCCAGCCTCGACCGTCTGCACATGTTCGTTCATGATGTAGTCTCCAGAGACTCGGCCTCGATCTGCCGCCGGGCGATCTTTCCGTTTTCACTTTTTGGAAGCTGGTCGCGAAATTCGACGAGCTTCGGCACCATGAAATCTTCCAGATGCCGTGCGCAGTGGCGGATCACGTCGGCCGCCGAGAGGGCCGCGAAGGTGTCGAGCGCCACAACCGCCTTGATGGCGAGCCCGAGCACCGGATCCGGAACGCCGACGACGGCGGCCTCCCGCACCCCGGAAAGCGCGTAGAGCACGTTCTCGACTTCCTTCGGGCTGACCTTTTCGCCGCGCGTCTTGATGATGTCGTCCTTGCGGCCGACGAAATAGAGAAATCCCTCCTCATCGGAGCGGAACAGATCGCCGGTATAAAGGACCATCTCGTGCGGCAGCGGCCCGGGGCGTAGCGCCTTTGCCGTGGCGGAAGGATTTTCCCAGTAACCCTTCATCACATGCGGTCCGCGAATGATGAGTTCGCCGGTTGAGCCGAATGGAAGCGGAAAGCCGTCGTCGCCCACGATATAGGCTTCGGTGCCAAGGATGGCGATGCCGACTGATTCGGGCCTTCTCGTCAACTCCGCGGGCGGCAAATAGGTGCAGCGCTTGCACTCCGTGAGACCGTACATCGAGAACAAGGTCGTGGTCGGGAATAATTCCTGTAGCCGGGCGATGTGTGCCGGCGGCAGGGCTGCTGCCGTGTTGGTGATGTAACGAAGCGTCGCGTATTCCCCGGGCCGCAGATCCTTCATCTGCAAGAGGAGCGCGGCCATGGTTGGCACCAGCGGGAAACCCGTGACCTTCTCCTCCGCGATCCGGTTCAGGATCGCCTGGGGGAAGGCAAACGACTTCTCGAGCACCAGTGTCGCGCCGAGTTTAGCCGCCATCAGCACCTGATAGAGGCCGTAATCGAACGAGATCGGCAGCACCGCCAGAATCACGTCATCGGAGGTGTTGCCGAGGTAGGTGGTGATCGAGGTCGCGGCCGCCTCGATATTCTGATGCGTCATCATCACGCCTTTCGGGAAGCCGGTCGATCCCGAGGTGTAGATGAGCATTGCGAGATCGAGGTTGATACCCGAACGCGGCGGGGCGCGCGGCGTCTCACACGCCGCTTCGAACGAGGCATAGCCGTCCGGCAACCCGCCCTTGCCGGCATTTGCGACCATCATTAGCGGTACCGCCTCGCAGCTTTTGACGGCTTCGATAACGACGGGCAAAAGACGGCCCTGGGTCAGGATCGCCGCGGCACGGCAGTTGCGGGCAACGTACGCCAGCTTTTCGGACTTCGTCGACGGGTTCACCGGACTAAAGACTGCGCCGGCCTTCAGCACCGCGAAGATCGAGACGACAGCCTCCCAGCAATTGTCCATGAAAATGAGAACACGGTCGCCCCGCTTGATACCGCCGTCGTTGAGCGCCGCCGCAATCCGGTCGGACAACACCTCGAGCTCCGCAAATGTCAGGCGGCGCCCGCTTGCGACGAGCGCAACCTTGTCGCCGAACTTGCGAGCGCTGGCCGACAGGTACTCTTCGATCCGATGGATGCTCATGGCGTCACCCGCGGCCCCCTTTGTCGGCTATCTAAACCGTTGTCCCCAGCCTGCCATCGACGTAGCGGACAATCGTCTCCACTGAATCCAGGTTTTCCGGAACGATGTCCGAGTCAGCCATCTGGATGCTGAACTCGGTCTCGATGAAAGCGACGAGCTCAAGAACGCCGGTGGAATCGATCAGTCCCGTGTCCAGAAGCGACTCGGCATCCGCAAGCTCCGCGCGATCGTCCCGGAGCATAAAGTTGTCCTTGATGAAATCGCGGATCTTGGTGGTCACATCGGCAGGCATCTAAGAACTCCATTGATTAGGCTGCGTTGAGATTTTGATGCGAGAGGTTTTGCTCGACGAAAGCGTCGTGCCAAAGCTGGGTTGAAAGAATGCCGACAAAGGCTACGTTGTCACGGAAGCCGAGATTGGCGGCAGCCACGCACTTCTGTTGAAGTTTCGCCACCGCGCGCGGATTGAAGGCCCCTGCGTTAGCCAGCGCGTGCTCCGACATTATCGATTTTACGTACTCCTGAGCGTTCGCGCCGACAAAGGAATGGGCATCCGGCGCCCGGTACGGCTGCTTTGGCCGGTTGCCGATCGCGGGCGGCAAGAGATGCCCCATCGCTTCACGCAGGATGTGTTTCTCGCGCAAGCCCTTCATCTTGAGGCGCGGCGGGATTCGCGCGGCGAACTCCACAACGCGGGGATCGAGGAACGGGAAGCGGCCTTCGACGGCATGTGCCATCGCCACGCGATCGCCCTGCGACGACAGGATATAGCCCGGCAGCAGGTATGCCGTCTCAAGGTACTGCGACTGCGCTAGCGGATGCCAGTCGCTGAACTCCGGCGGCAGCCCCGCGCGCAATTCATCGAGTGCATCGTAGTTGCCGAGCTCGCGGCGCAGCTCGTCCGAGAAGAAGACCTTTGCGCCCGCGGTGTTGCGGAAGCGCGGAAGATGCGAAAATAGGGGATCGCCGACCTCCTCGGCGCGGGCGCGAAAGAACGCCTCGAGATATTTCTGCGACTGGCCTTTCAGGCCCGGCAGGTAGGGATAGAGCCGCTGCAGCAGCAGCGGGCGACGCCGTGACTGCGGCTGGCTCGCGCAAAACCTGCGGATCTTCGCCTCTTTCATGATGTCGTAGCCGGCAAACACCTCGTCGGCGCCTTCGCCGGTCAGAACCACCTTGTAGCCCTGCGCGCGTACTAGGCCGGACAGATGGAACAGCGGCGCTGGCGCCGTGCGCAGGATCGGCCGTTCGGTCGTACGGATCACATCGGGGAAAATCTTGCCTATATCGTCGGTGCGGCAGGCGACCGACACATGCTCGGTGCCGAGCGCATCCGCCATCTCGCCCTGGAAGGCGCTCTCGTCGTACTCAGCCGCATCGAACGTGACGGAGAAAGTGCGAAGCTTGTCCTGCTTGATTTGCCGCGTCACCGCTGCGATGATCGAGGAATCAAGGCCGCCGGACAGATAGGCGCCTACCGGAACATCGGAGCGCAGCCGGATCCGGGTCGCGTCGGTCAAAAGTTCGCGCAGCTCGGCGGCAATCGCAGCTTCGCTACGACGATCCATCATCTCGTCGGCAAAATGCATCTGCCAGTAACGACGGATCGAGATGCTAGCGCTCTCCGCAACGAGCACATGGGCGGGCGGAAGCTCAAAGATACCCTTGAACGGCGTACGTGGACAGAGCGGGAACCAGAAGGTGAAGATCTGGTCGAGCGCAAACGGATCAAGCTCGGCTCGAACGCCGGGCACCATCAACAGCGCCTTCACCTCGGACGCAAAGAACAGGCCATCGGGCCGGCGCGCATAGTAGAGCGGCCGAACGCCCATCCGATCCCGTGCCAACATCAGCCGCTGTTGGCGCTTGTCCCAGATCGCGAAGGCAAAATCGCCGTTGAGTTCCGTGACGCAGTTGCCCCCCCTTTCCTGGTAGAGCTTCAGGATGACTTCGGTGTCGGAATCGGTCCGGAAGCGATGACCGCGGCGGATCATCGCCTGGCGCAATTCGATGTAGTTAAAGATCTCGCCATTGAAGGTGACGCTGAGCTCGCCGTTGGCGCTCTGCATCGGCTGCCGCGCGGCAATCAGGGTGACAGTGGAGCGTCAATCAGGATGAGAGAGCTTCGCCGGGCTCGTGACGCAGGGAGGGCGTAGCCCGACCGGAGTTACGAGCCCGGCGTCGGCGCGATCC
>NZ_LMQJ01000019.1:0-86384 GCF_001424605.1 Bradyrhizobium sp. Leaf396 | reverse complement strand
CGGCATCTCGCGTCCGATGATCGCGATGTGCAAGGCGATGCGCGAGCTCGCCGCCGGCAATTTCGACGTCGTGCTGCCCGGCCTCGGCCGCAAGGACGAGATCGGCGAGATGGCGGGTGCCGTCGAGGAGTTCAAGGTTCAGGCGGTCGCCAAGGCCGAGCGCGACGCCGCCGCCAGCGAAGCCCAGAACCGGGAGCAGGCCGCAAGCCGCCGCGCCGAGCTGATCCGCTTCGCCGACGATTTCGAGAGCGCGGTCGGCGCCATCGTCTCCAACGTCTCGGCCTCGGCCGTGCAGCTGGAATCGGCGGCCTCGACGCTGACCCGCACCGCCGAGACCACGCAAAGCCTGTCGAGCCAGGTCGCCGGCGTCTCCGAGCAGGCCTCGTCCAACATGCAGTCGGTCGCGACCGCGACCGAGGAGCTGTCGGCCTCGGTCGAGGAGATTGGCCGCCARGTCCGCGATTCCAGCCGGATCGCCGAAGCSGCCGTGGTGCAGGCCAAGGAGACCGACGGTCGCATCGGCAAGCTGTCGCATGCCGCCCAGCAGATCGGCGAAGTGGTCAAGCTGATCACGGCGATCGCCGAGCAGACCAACCTGCTGGCGCTCAACGCCACGATCGAGGCCGCCCGCGCCGGCGAGGCCGGCCGCGGCTTTGCAGTGGTTGCGAGCGAGGTGAAGTCGCTGGCAAGCCAGACGGCGAAGGCGACCGACGAGATCTCCTCGCACATTGCAGGCATGCAGGGCGCCACCGCCGAATCGGTCGCTGCGATCAAGGAGATCGGCGCGACCATCGGCCAGATCTCGTCGATCTCGACGTCGATCGCGAGCGCGGTCGAGCAGCAGGGCGCGGCGACGCAGGAGATCGCCCGCAGCGTCCAGACGGTCGCGCAGGGCACCCAGACTGCGGCTACCGACATCGGCGAGGTCAACCGCGGTGCCGCCGAGACCGGATCTGCCTCGGAAGAGGTGCTCAATTCGGCCAAGACCCTGTCGAGCGAGAGCACCCGCCTGCGCGCCGAGCTCGACCGCTTCATGGCGACGATCAGGGCCGCGTAAGCTCGCGGCCTAGATCGGAAGAGCGTCNGACCTTCGCGGCGGCGCTCATGCTGATGACCAATGTGCCAACCGCGGTGCCGCCGAGACCGGATCTGCCTCGGAAGAGGTGCTCAATTCGGCCAAGACCCTGTCGAGCGAGAGCACCCGCCTGCGCGCCGAGCTCGACCGCTTCATGGCGACGATCAGGGCCGCGTAGGGGCGTGCGATAGGCTAACCGCCATCGCACCACCCTCCGCTGTCGTCCCCGGGCAAGCGCGCTCTCCGGCGCGCTTGGATTAGTGGTTCATACCCACAGGATTGGGCTTGGCAGGGATTCGGGCCACCTGCAGAACGTCAGCATCGACAGCGCCGATCCGGGCGCCTGTCTTCCGTGAATGTGTCGTCTTTCTGACGTGAGCCATGCATCGAGCCCTTGCGGCTCCATCGCATCGAGCGGTGTCGACGGGCCTTCCCGCGGGAACCCGGCCACTTCGCAGGCGTTGTCGCAGGTGGCAGGCAGAATGCCGCACTCCCATGATCGGATCGACCCCGTCCACGTCACCTGGGACGGGGCTGCTTCCATTGATCAGACGCAACAACCGATGGAATTGCAGCAAAGTCCAGCGCTGAACTATGCACCCGTAGTCCCGGCGGCGACGGCGGCCGACCGTATCGTGGAGACCAGCATTCCCTCGAGGCTCGATGCGCTGCCGTGGAGCGGTTTCCACACCCGCGTCGTGCTCGCGCTCGGCATTACCTGGATACTCGACGGACTTGAGGTGACATTGGCCGGTGCGCTCTCCGGCGCGCTGAAGCAGAGCAACTCGCTGCATTTCTCCAATCTCGATCTCGGTATCGCGAACTCCGCCTATCTCGCCGGCGCCGTGCTAGGCGCTCTCGGCTTCGGCTGGCTCACCGATCGCATCGGCCGCAAGAAATTGTTCTTCATCACGCTCGCGCTCTACCTGTCGGCGACGGCCGCGACGGCCCTGTCATGGGATGTCGCGAGCTACGCGCTGTTCCGATTCCTCACCGGCGCGGGCATCGGCGGCGAGTATACCGCGATCAACTCGACCATCCAGGAGCTGGTGCCGGCTCGCTATCGCGGCTGGACGGATCTCGTCATCAACGGCAGCTTCTGGATCGGCGCCGCGATGGGCGCGGTCGCCGCCATCGTGCTGCTTGATCCCGCCGTGATCGATCCCGACCTCGGCTGGCGACTCGCCTATCTCATCGGCGCGGCCCTCGGCCTTGTCGTGCTCCTGATGCGAATGTGGATCCCGGAAAGTCCGCGCTGGCTGATGATTCATGGACGACCCGACGAGGCCCATGCCATCGTCGGCGACATCGAGCGTTCGGTGATCGGGCACAATCAGGATACGAGCGGCGGGCGCTTCACCAAGATTCGGCTGAGGATGCGTGACCACACGCCGATTGCAGAGGTTCTCCACACGCTGTTCTCGCTCTACCGTCAGCGTGCGCTGGTTGGCCTCGTGCTGATGAGCGCACAGGCGTTCTTCTACAACGCCATCTTCTTCACCTTCGCGCTGGTGCTGACCGATTTCTACGGCATCCGCTCCGATCACGTAGGCTGGTACCTGCTGCCCTTCGCTGCCGGCAATTTCCTCGGGCCTCTCTTGCTCGGCCGCCTGTTCGATACGCTCGGCCGCCGCACCATGATCATGTTCACCTATGGCGCGTCGGGCCTGTTGCTGGCGCTGTCGGGCTATCTGTTCTCGATTGGTGTGCTGAGCGCGCAGGGACAGACGATTGCCTGGATGGTGATCTTCTTCTTCGCGTCACCCGCCGCGAGTGCGGCCTATCTCACCGTCAGCGAGACCTTCCCCCTCGAGGTGCGTGCGCTGGCGATCGCGGTGTTCTATGCGGTCGGCACCGGCATCGGCGGCGTGATCGGACCGGCACTGTTCGGTGCGCTGATCGACACGGGGTCGCGCAACAGCGTGTTCGCCGGCTATCTGCTGGGGGCGGCCCTGATGATCGTGGCAGCGATCGTGGCGGGGCGCTATGCCGTGGCGGCGGAGCGCAAATCGCTCGAACAGATCGCGCGTCCGCTCGCCTTTATGGAGTAGACTGATGAAATCGGAACTTGCGGACATGGCGATGGACCAGAAGCGCACCATACCGGACGGCGATGCACCGGATGCGGTGCCGGTGCCGCATGCGCTCGTCCCGCATCTCGATGAACTTGCCATTTTGCTCGACATTGACGGCACGCTGCTCGATCTGATGCCGACGCCGCGCGAGGTATGGGTGCCGCCGGGCCTGTCGGAAACGCTGAAGCATCTGACCGAGCGCACCTCCGGCGCGCTGGCGCTGGTCAGCGGTCGCTCCCTCAACGACATCGACCTGATCTTTGCGCCCGACGTGTTCCGCGCCGTGGCCGGTCACGGCGCCGAGATGCGGCTGTCGGCGGACAATGAAGCGGAGGCCGTGCACGCGCCGCCGTTGGACAAGGAGCTGAAGCGGCGGCTCGCGGCGCTTGCCAAACTCAGTCCGGGCATTCTGCTCGAGGACAAGGGCTATTCGCTGGCGCTGCATTACCGCCTCGCGCCGCATGCGGAAAAGGCGATCTACGAAGCCGTTTCGCTGGTCCGCGCAGAGTTGCCCAATGCGCCGATCGAGGTGCTGCCTGGCAAGTTCGTCTGCGAAATCAAGCATTCCGGTTTCACGAAGGCAACCGGGGTATGCGAGCTGATGAAGCACGAGCCTTTCAAGGGACGTCGCCCGATCTTCATCGGCGATGATGTCACGGACGAGACCGTGTTCGCGATCATGCCCGACATGGATGGGCTCGCGTTCTCGGTCGGTCGCCGCGCCATGGGCGTGAACGGTCACTTCGATGCGCCAGCCGACGTCCGTGCGTTCCTCGCGCGCCTGCTCGATCCAAGGTGAAACGAAGGCTGCGCCACGCCGCAGACACAAAGGTCTTCGAGCACGGCGCCGTCGCGCGGCGCCATGCGTGCTGCGGGAGAGACCCGAAGGGATGCTTTTCCAAGCGAATCGGGTGGGTTCCGCGAGCGAAACCAGTGCCAACGCGCCCGCCCGATTTTGGTTTCAATTGGTTGAAACGATGATCAGGAACCATATTGATGAACGGCAGTTAAACGGGGTGGAATGAACAGGAGGGGACGACCTGTGAACTTAGTTGTCGTTTCAAACCGCGTCGCCCGCGGCAAGCCGAACGAGCCCATGACGGGCGGCCTTGCAGCAGCCTTGCTTCCAGTTGTGGAACATTCCGGTGCGATCTGGGTGGGCTCCTCCGGGCGCGTGCGGGATGGACACCAGAAAGAACCTTTCGCCGAAATCGAGGCGCTCGGGACGGGTGCAATCGCGACGCTGGATTTGCCGGCGGCACATTACGGCGGTTATTACGAAGGCTTCGCCAATTCGGCGCTGTGGCCGGCGCTGCACTCCCGCAGCGATCTGATCCGTGTCTCGCGGGACGATTATGTCAGCTATCGCGAGGTCAACGCCTTCATGGCGAGGGCCTTGATGCGTTTCCGCAAGCCACAGACTGCGTTCTGGGTGCAGGATTACCATTTCCTCGCGCTCGGCGCCGAGCTGCGCGACCTCGGCGTTGATGACCCGATCGGCTTCTTCCTGCATACGCCGTGGCCCGTTACCACCGTGATGCAGGGCGTGCCGAACCATCGCGAGCTGGTCACGGCGATGCTGGCCTACGATCTGCTCGGCTTCCAGACCGAGGAGGATCGCCAGAACTTCCTCGGCTATGTCGGCGGCGAGCTCGGCCTCGCGATCGAGGACGGCGTCGCGATCTCGCAGCAGGGGCGCACCCGCTGCGAAGTGTTTCCGATCGGCATCGATGCGGAGAAGTTTGCGGCCTACGCCGCGAAGTCGGTCTCCCATCCCGACGTATCGCGCCTGCGCCGCAGCCTCAATGGCGAGCGCCTCGCGATCGGCGTCGACCGGCTCGACTATTCAAAGGGCCTCCTCAACCGAATCAGTGCTTTCGACCGGCTCTGGACCGAGCATCCGCAGTTTGCGCGGGGCATCTCGCTGCTCCAGATCGCCAATCCCTCGCGCGGCGGCATCGAGGCCTATGGCAATCTCCAGAACGAGGTCGCCCGCCTCGTCTCGGACGTCAACGGCCGCCATGGCGAGGTCGACTGGACGCCGATCCGCTATCTGAACAAGGGCTTCAGCCAGGCCGTGCTCGCGGGTCTGTACCGCACCGCGCAGATCGGCGTGGTGACGCCCCTGCACGACGGCATGAATCTCGTCGCCAAGGAGTATGTTGCCGCCCAGAACCCGGCCGATCCCGGCGTACTGGTACTGTCGAAGTTCGCGGGCGCGGCCAACGAGCTCGACGCCGCACTGCTGGTCAACCCGCACGACATCGACGGCATGGCCCGCGCGATCGCGGTCGCCGCATCCATGCCGTTGACCGAGCGCAAGATGCGCTGGGACGCGATGATGAAGAAGCTGCGTTGCCACACGATCCAGCAATGGTCCGCCGATTTCGTCGCCAAGCTCGAGAAGTGCCGGACCGAGAAGGCTGCCGTTGCCCCGCTCGCAGCCCAACCGCCGCAGGCGCTGCGTTGGCTGAAGTCGGCAATCTCTGGCGTGCGGTTGATCTGAGATTATTCTCGGGTCTATCGACCCCTCGTGGCCGGGCTCGACCCGGCCATCTGCCACGGGCATGACGGCAAACAGCCATAGCGCCCGCCTTCAATAGCAATACGATACGCCATCCAGAATCGCGCATTGCCGCTTGTTCGGCGCGTTCGGATTGTCCAGCGGCACCACGCCCTTGCCCTGGCCGACGAACACGCCGGGGCCCACATGCACGGAGCTCTTGTTGCCGATGATCACGCTCTGATGCGGCGTCGAGCTCGAGCGCGTGCCATCTGGCCAGAGGATGGCATCGCCCGAGAGCATCCCGCGCCGGCCGTCGTCACAGCTGACGTCGGCGCCTTGCCGGCTGCAGACCTGTGCGGCGGCGGGTACTGCGAGGACGGAGCCGAGGGTCAAAATCAGGCCCAGGGCGGCCATGGTCTTGCTGACGGGCATGATGTGCTCGGTCGGGTCTGGTGGGCTTCCCGTGAATCGTCGCGCCGAACCCGCCTCAGGTTCAGCCGGCAAGCGGGCCAAGGTGCATATAGCGCTGGGCAATGTCTTTAAAAAACAACAAGTTGCGGAAAATAACCCGATTTGCCCCGCGATCCCTTGCAAAATCATCGGCGCCCCTTCAAGAGAGGGCGCTCCGGAGAGATGGCCGAGTGGCTTAAGGCGCACGCTTGGAAAGCGTGTGTGCGGGAAACCGTACCGTGGGTTCGAATCCCACTCTCTCCGCCACCACGTTGTTGTTCAGCAGCGGCCCGACGGCGAGCCGCCAGCAGCCGCATCACACACGACCGACCCGGCGAACGAACTCCCAAACCATTTGCTCGTCAATGAGCCGTCACGGTCGGTCCACGGGATCGGTGGGAGCTGCGGCAGGTAGGACGCATACGGCATCACTTTCGCAAGCGTTACTCGGCCGGGAAACCGCGCATGGAAAGCCTTGTTCATGCCGCCGTCGAGTCCGCTGTAGATCGGGGCCGCCGGCACATTGTCTTCGACCAATTGCGCGTATGCGCGTTCGTCGGCGTGCTGCTTTTGCCACGCCGCTCGCGCGATTTCGGGATTGACGACGAAGGGCGGGCATTTTTCGTTTGCGCTGAATGCGAGAGGGTGCCGCGAACTTGGAGGTGGTTGCGCATCGAATACATAACGGCGGTCGCATACATCCACCTTGGGTTCGAGACGCGTCGTCTCGAAATGATCGTTGCCGACCTTGAGCATTTTCCAGAAGGTCAGGTTGGGACTGTTTCGATGCCGCGCCAGATTTGCCGGCGTCAGGCGGAACGGATAGGCCTGGACCTGGAACGACGGGCGGCCGCCGAGGAATGAGTCGCGCGCCAACGAATAGATTTCGCTGATCTGTTCGTCGGTCATGGCATAGCAACCGCTCGACCAGCAGTCGCCGTGGATCATGAGGAAGCTGCCGTTGCGCTTGTGCGCCTTGTCGAATGCGTTGGGGTAGCCCAGGTTGATCGAAAGGTAGAAGTTAGAGTTGGGATTCATCAACTCAGGTGTAATCGTATAGAACCCTTCCGGAGCCTGTCGGTCGCCTTCGTACAGCTTCGGCCCGAGATCTCCCGACCACCGACAGATCGGATAGGTCTTGAGAATCTGGAAGCGGCCGGTCGCGTCCTGTTTCCAGACCTCGAGCTCGGCCTCCTCCTTGAAAATACGTACGACGATAGGTGAATATTTCGGCATCTTCTTCTGCTCAAGCAGCGCGAGCAGCTCAGCGGGTAGTTCTCTCGTTGCCTTGGCCGGCAAGGGCTTGCTGCTTTCGCCGAGACAAATGACAGGCGCCAAGGCAGTGGCAAGAGCCGCCGCCAGCGCAAGGATAGGTCGGACCATGGCGCGGATCACCACTGTGCCTCCAGCCTTTCCGACCGTGCGCCGCTACGTCTCAAACCCAACGAAGACCGTCGCTTCCTCAACGGACTTGCGCTCCGACACCACTGCGTTCGCAGGAAAAGTTTCATCCGGCCAGCCAAGAGCAATGCTTTTCATGATGATCTGATCGTCGGCTATGCCCGCGTGCTCGCGCACCACGGGGGATTGCATGATGCCCTGGCTGTTGATCACGGCGCCGAGCCCGCGAGACCACGCGGCATTGACCAGGGCCGTCGCCACGGCGCCGCAGTCGAAGGGCGTATCGTCGCTACCATCAAGCATGCGGTCATAGGTGATGATCACGCAGACGGGCGCGTCGAACTGGCGAAAGCCGCGCAGCACCCAGTCCTGGCGCCTCTCCATATTGTCGCGCTCGATTCCCATTGCTGAGAATAATTGCTTGGCGACGCCGACCTGCCTGTCGCGGTGCTTGCCCGAAAAAGCCTGGCCCGTGCGGAACTCGCGCGACTGTGGGATGCCTGCCAGCATCCGTTCGGTGTTGCCGGCGCGGATTCGATCCAGCGGTTCGCCAGTAATGACATAGAAATTCCAGGGCTGGGTGTTCATCGATGATGGAGCGCGCATCGCCAAACCAATGATCTCCGCAATCAGCTCCTTGGGGACCGGATCGGACTTGTAGCCGCGGATGCTTCGGCGACCGAGAATGACGTCATCAAACTGCATTTGTGTGGAGTCCCCCTGACAAGTTCTGAGCGCTTGCGATTTTCGTGGTTTCGGCACCCTCGCGCAAGCGACGACGGGTGTCATTAAGGATCCAGCCACGCAGAACATGGTCGCGTCAATCTCGCGCACGCCGTCATTCTGCGAGTTTCGGTAGAAGCAAATTGGGCCTCTGATTTGCCCAACGTGTCAAATTCCGGTCCACGCTGCCTTTGATCTCACATTCTGGCTTGACTGACACTCTCTACTCCATCGCGCCTCACCGTAGGACCTCCACTTCCCATCCCCCGCTCGCTTTAGCGTCGGATCGGTTACCCGCGCTGGCTCCGCGATGAAATCGATGAACGCGCGGGCGCGGTGTGGCAGACCTTCTATCAATGCGCCATGCAGAAACGCACCTGTACAGGGCCGCATCTCCTCCGTAACCTCCGCTGCGCAATTTCAAGGAGATGCTGGCGTGGCGAAGACGGCGACTAAGAAGGCTTCTAAGAAGAAGAGTGCGTCGAAGAAGGCGGCGAAGACCGCGAAGAAGGCGAACTCCGGCCGCAAGAGTGCCGTCGCGAAGCCGGCAAGGAAGTCCGCGCCGCGCAGGTCCGCCGCACCGCGTCTTCCCAAGGGACCGGCCTGGCAATGGTCGGCGGTGGAGACCGCCGCGGCCATCCGCTCCGGCGCCATCTCTGCGGTCGCGACGGTCGAGGCCCATCTCGAACGGATGCGCGCGGTCAATCCGAAGCTGAACGCCGTCGTCGTCGATCTCTCGGAAGAGGCGCTTGCCGCGGCCCATGCGGCCGACAAGCAGCGTGCCAAGGGCGGCGATCTCGGCCTTCTGCACGGCGTGCCGATCACGATCAAGGAAAACGTCGATTTCCAGAGTCGGCCCAACTTCAACGGCGTGCCGGCCAACAAGGGCCTGATCGCCCCCTCCGACGCGCCTGTTGTCCGCAACCTGAAGAAGGCCGGTGCGATCGTCATCGGCCTGACCAACACGCCGGAATTCTCCTTCCGGGGCTTCACCGACAATCCCCTGCACGGGTTGACGCTGAATCCCTGGGACCCGGACATCACCTGCGGCGGCTCCTCGGGCGGAGCGGGCTCGGCGGTCGCCGCCGGCATCGGCACCATCGCCCACGGCAACGACATCGGGGGCTCGCTGCGCTGGCCGGCGCATTGCAACGGCGTCGCCACCATCAAGCCCACGCAGGGCCGCATCCCCGCATTCAACGAGAGCGCAACGGCCGAGCGGCCGATGCTGGCACATCTGATGTCGGCGCAGGGGCCGCTCGCCCGCCACGTCGCCGACGTTCGCCTCGCGCTGGAGGTCATGAGCCAGCGCGATCCGCGCGACCCCTGGTGGGTGCCGGCACCGCTGGTCGGCGAACGGCCGAAAGGACCGATCAAGGTCGCGCTGGCCAAAATCCCCGAGGACATGGACGTTGATCCGTCTGTCTCCGCCGCGCTGCGCCAGGCCGCCGACCATCTCGAGCGGTCTGGCTATCGCGTCAGCGAGGTCGAGGTGCCCGACATCAACGGTGTCTGGCAGACCTGGTGCGACATCATCACCAACGAGACCGTGGTGATGCAGGAAGCCGGCATGCTGAAGGTCACGTCCGAGGATTTTCACAAGGCCTGGGGCGGCATGAAGGCCAAGGCCAATGTGCTCGATCTCAAGGGCTGGATGCAGGCGACCGCCGCGCGCAACGGCCATATCCGCGCCTGGCAGTTGTTCTTCGAGGAGTATCCGGTCGTGCTGGCGCCGACCACGGTGAAGCCGACGCCAGGCCCGCGTGACGACACCATCAGCGCCGAGCGCGTGCGCGAGATCTTCTGGGGCGAGATCCGCTTCATCTCCGCCATCAATGTGCTGGGGCTCCCGGGCGCGGTCGTGCCGGTGGCGCTGCACGACGGCAAGCCGATCGGCGTGCAGCTGATTGCCGGGCGCTATCGCGAGGATCTCGCGCTCGATGCTGCGGCCGCGATCGAGAAGCGCGCCGGCGTGCTCGCCCGCCAGCTGTGGGAGCAAATGTCTTAGGTGCACCTTCCCTGATGCCGCGTCGATCTGCCTTCTCCAAGCCGGGAGAGGGCAGAGGCACGCAACCGCCGCGGCAGGACGCAGCAATTTGTTAATCCGCATTAACCCGAATGCCGGCCAATTCCCTGGCAAGCATTAGGGTTACTTCCTCGATCTCTAGGCGAATTATTGTCCGCTTTACCACCCGCCTCTAACAGAGGAGCGGCGGACAACGCACATGCCTCATACAGGCTAATAAGTGCGGCCCGCCCCACGCGGAGGTGGCATAATGCGCAACGAGACGATTGCTATTCACGCCGGCTACGAGCCCGAAGCCACCACGCATGCGGTGGCCGTGCCGATCTACCAGACCGCGGCCTATGCCTTCGACAGCGCCGATCACGGCGCCGCCCTGTTCAATCTCGAGACCGAAGGCTTTCGCTACAGCCGTATCGCCAATCCGACCAGCGCGGTGCTGGAGAAGCGCATCGCCCAACTCGAAGGCGGCGTCGGCGCGCTCGCGGTCGCGACCGGTCAGGCGGCGCTGCATTTCGCCTTCGTCAACGTCGCCGATCACGGCGGCAACATCGTTTCAGTGCCGCAGCTCTACGGCACCACGCACACGCTGCTCTCGCACATCCTGCCGCGCCAGGGGATCACCGGCCGCTTCGCCGAGAGCGACAAGCCGGATGCGATGGCGAGGCTGATCGACGAGAACACCCGCGCCGTCTTCGCCGAGACAATCGGCAATCCCGCCGGGAATGTCTGCGACATCGAAGCACTGGCAAAGATCGCGCATGCGCACGGCGTGCCGCTGATCGTCGACAACACTGTCGCAACCCCGATCCTGCTCAAGCCGTTCGACTACGGCGCCGACATCGCCGTGCACTCGCTGACCAAGTTCCTGGGCGGCCACGGCACCACGCTGGGTGGCGCCATCGTCGATTCCGGGAATTTCCCCTGGGCCAAATATGCCGAGCGCTTCCCGGCCTACAACAAGCCGGATGCCTCCTATCACGGCCTCGTCTATGCCGAGCGCTTCGGCCGCACCGCCTATATCGAGCGCGCGCGCAGCGTCTATCAGCGCACCATGGGCTCGGTGCTGTCGCCGTTCAATGCCTTCCTGCTGCTGCAGGGCATCGAGACCGTCGCGTTGCGCATGGAGCGCCACGTCGAGAATGCGCGCAAGGTTGCCGAATTCCTGCGCGGCGATCCTCGTGTCGCCTGGGTCAATTACAGCGGTTTCCCTGACAGTCCTTACTATCCGCTGGTGCAGAAGTACCTGAACGGCAACGCCTCCTCCCTGTTCACCTTTGGCATCAAGGGCGGCATGGAAGCCGGCAAGTCCTTCTACGATGCACTGAAGCTGATCACCCGCCTCGTCAATATCGGCGACGCCAAGTCGCTGGCCTGTCATCCGGCTTCGACCACGCACCGGCAAATGTCGGCGGAGCAGCAGCGCGCCGCTGGCGTGCTGCCGGAGACCATCCGTTTGTCGATCGGCATCGAGCATGTCTCGGACATCATCGAGGACATCGACCAGGCGCTGGAAAGGGCCTGTTCGCCGGCCCGTCTCGAGGCTGCGGAGTAGGCGGCGCTGCCCATGACGATCTTGATCGACAAGGATCAAGTCATCGCCGGCCCGGCGCTGGTGCCGGCCGAGCACGATCTCGCGCGCGAGGCCGGCGACGAACTCACCATCGGGCTCGTCAACAACATGCCGGATCCGGCGCTGAAGGCCACCGAGCGCCAGTTCATGAAGCTGCTCCAAGCCGCAGCAGGCCCGCGCCGTATCCGCTTCTACTGCTTCTCGCTTCCCAGCGTAAAGCGCTCGCCGGAAGCGAAGTGGCATATCGAGAGCGAGTACTCCGACCTCTCCGATCTCGAGCGCGGCAAATTCGATGGGTTGATCGTGACCGGTGCAGAGCCGATCGCGCCCGAGCTCGATCAGGAGCCTTACTGGCGCGACCTCACGAACCTCATCGACTGGGCGAAGATCAATACGCGCTCGACGATCTGGTCGTGCCTTGCCGCCCATGCGGCGGTGCTGCACCTCGATGGCATCGAACGGCGGCGGTTGCCGGCCAAATGTCACGGCGTTTTCGATTGCGACGTCGTAACGGCCGACTCGCTGACACGCGCCGCGCCCGCGCCTTTCAAGGTCTCGCATTCCCGCCTGAACGAGATCGCCGAGAGCGACCTCGAGCAGGCCGGTTATCAAGTGCTGACACGTTCGGCCCAAGCCGGCGTCGACGTCTTCATCCGCCAATATGCCAGCCGCTTCGTGTTCTTCCAGGGCCATCCGGAATACGACGCGCTGTCGCTCCAGCGAGAATATCTGCGCGACATCGGCCGCTATCTCGCGCGCGAGCGCGACAACTATCCACGCCTGCCGGTGAGCTATTTTGACGCAGCGACGGAAGAGAAGCTGGCTCGCTTCGAGAAGAGGGCGGCACATCAGCGCCATCCGGCGCTCAGCAACGAGCTGCCCAGGCTGAACTTGCGCGCCGATATCGGCGCTGGCAGCGCCGCGGCGGTGCTATTCCGCAACTGGTTGCGCTATCTCGGCGCGGCCGCCGATGCGTCTGCGGCGGTACGCTAGCGTAGGCGTCTTGGTGCCGCGTTAGGATTACCCAAGCGTTAGGCTTGCCTCAACCAGCGCACGAATGTTTCAGTAGCGCCAACAGGGAAATCACGGGAAACGCAGCGTGTGGTCGGCACTCCAGGGACGCGTGAGTAATCGGCTGGCTCGGCATTTCCGAGCCGCGCCGCACCGACTGCCCGCGCATGCGCCGATGGTGAGCTTTACCTTCGACGATGCTCCCGATAGCGCGGCAAGCGAGGGCGCCGAGCTTCTGGAGAAGCATGGCGGCCGCGGGACGTTCTATCTCGCCGGCAGTCTGATCGATCAGCCGTCGGAGCATTGGCACGGCCTGTCGAATGACGCGATCGTGCGGCTCCACCGCGCCGGTCACGAGATTGCCTGCCATACCTACTCGCACCGGAACTCCGCCACTCTCGACGAGGGCGCGATGGCTCGCGAGATCGAACGGAACCGCTCCTATTTCCGCGGCATCGATTCCTCGATCACACTGGAGAACTTCGCCTATCCCTATGGGGTCGCCTCGATCTGGCGCAAGCCGCAACTCACAAAGGCCTTCCGTTCCGCGCGTGGCATTCTTCCCGGCGTCAACAGCGATGTCATCGACCTCCAGTTCCTGCGTGCTTCGCCCTTGATCGATTGCGAGATCGACAAGGCAGGAGTTGATCGCTATTTCGACGAGGCGGTCGCAAGCGGCGGCTGGCTCATCTTCTACGGCCACGACGTCACCGATCGGCCGAGCCCCTATGGCTGCACGCCCGACCTGATGCGGCATGCGCTGGCGGCAGCCGGCAAGCGCAACATGCCGATCGTCACGGTCGCAGAAGCGTTGCGGCGGATCGGAGCCTAGCTTCCCGCCTCTCGCCGCTGGCGCGGCGGGAAGATAGACTTGCCACGCCGTCGCCAGCATGCGACTGGCCTCGTGACGAATCTCACGGCCTTGTTCCCAGCGCGCCCATGTCCGCTCCCTCCACCGCTACCGTCCCTGTACCGGCCAACGGCCACGACGCGCTGTCGGTGCTGCATTCGGTGTTCGGCCTGCCGGACTTCCGCGGCGCGCAGGGCGAGATCATCCGTCACGTCACCCAGGGCGGCAATTGCCTCGTGTTGATGCCGACCGGCGGCGGCAAGTCGCTGTGCTATCAACTCCCTTCACTGCTGCGCGAAGGCTGCGGCATCGTGGTGTCGCCCTTGATCGCCTTGATGCGCGACCAGGTCGCCGGGCTGATCGATGCCGGCGTCAATGCCGCCGCCCTGAACTCGTCGCTGACGCCGCAGGAGGCGTCCGATATCGAGCGGCGCCTGCTCGCGGGTGATCTCGACCTGCTCTATGTCGCGCCGGAACGGCTGGTCACGCCGCGCTGCCTGTCGCTGCTGGCGCAGGCGAAGGTGGCGCTGTTTGCGATCGACGAGGCGCATTGCGTCTCGCAATGGGGCCATGATTTCCGTCCCGAGTATGTGGGGCTCTCCATCATCGCCGATCGGTTTCCCGACGTGCCGCGCATCGCGCTGACCGCGACCGCCGACGAGCTGACCCGCAAGGAGATCGTCGAACGGCTTCATCTGACCGGCGCGCCGCAATTCGTCTCGAGCTTCGACCGGCCCAACATCCGCTACGAGATCGTGGACAAGCGCAGCCCGGTGTCGCAGCTCAAGGAATTGATCCGCGAGCGCCACGCCGGCGATGCCGGCGTGGTCTATTGTCTGTCACGCAACCGCGTCGAGGAGGTCGCCGCCGCGCTTCAGGAGGCCGGCATTGCGGCGCTGCCCTATCATGCCGGCCTCGACGGCAGCGTGCGATCGCGCAACCAGGACCGCTTCCTCAACGAGGACGGCATCGTCATCGTCGCGACCGTGGCGTTCGGCATGGGCATCGACAAGCCTGACGTGCGCTTCGTTGCCCATCTCGACCTGCCCAAGAGCATCGAGGCCTATTACCAGGAGACGGGGCGAGCGGGCCGCGACGGCAAGCCGTCGACGGCCTGGATGGCCTATGGCCTCTCGGACATCGTGCAGCAGCGCCGCATGATCGACGAGTCCAACGCTTCGGATGAGTTCAAGCGGGTCTCGATCGGCAAGCTCGATGCGCTGGTCGGCCTTGCCGAGACGCCGCATTGCCGGCGCCGGCGGCTGCTCGCCTATTTCGGCGAGATCGCGATGGGCGAGAGCTGCGGCAATTGCGACAATTGCCTGACGCCGCCCAAGATGCGCGACGGCAAGGTGCTGGCGCAGAAGCTGCTGTCCTGCGCCTATCGCACCGGCCAGCGTTTCGGCGCGATGCATCTGATCGACGTGCTGGTCGGGCGCCTGACCGAGAAGGTCACGCAGTTCGGTCACGACAAGCTGTCGGTGTTCGGCATCGGCCGCGAGCTCAACGAAAAGCAGTGGCGCACGGTGCTGCGGCAGCTCGTGGCGATGGGCCATTTGCAGAGCGACAGCGAAGCGTTCGGAGCGCTGAAACTGACAGAGTCCTCGCGCGGGGTGCTGCGCGGTGAAACGGAGGTGTGGCTGCGCGAGGAAGCGACCGGCACCCGCACCCGTTCGAGCCGCGCTAGATCCCGCCGCGGCGATCTCGCGCCTGCGGCCGGCGCGCCGCAAGGCGATGTCGATCCCGAGCTGCGTGCGCGCCTGCGGTCGTGGCGTTCAGACGTCGCCCGCGAACGCGGCGTGCCGGCCTATGTGGTGCTGCACGATACCACCATCGACGGTATCGTCCGGGCCTGGCCGACGACGCTGGACGAACTCCGCACCGTGCCGGGGATCGGCGACAAGAAGCTCGAGCATTACGGCGACGAGCTGCTGCAGATCATCAGGACGCGGTAAGAGGAAATGACGAAGACAAGAGCGAGAGCCGCCCTTCTGATGCCTCACCCATTCCTGAACGCATAGGCATACCCGTTCAGCGCCGGCGCACCGCCGAGATGGGCGTAGAGGATCTTCGCGCCTTTCTCGAAATGGCCCTTCTTCGCAAGGTCGATCAGGCCCTGCATCGACTTGCCCTCGTAGACGGGGTCGGTGATCATGCCTTCGAGACGCGCGGTGAGGCGGATGGCACCCTTGGTCTCCTCCGACGGCACGCCATAGGCGGGATAGGCATAGTCCTCGATCAGCACGACGTCGTCGGCGACGATCTCCTTGCCGAGCTCGACGAGCTGAGCGGTGTTCTGCGCGATCTCGAGCACCTGCGCCTTGGTCTGCGCGGGCGTAAAGGAGGCGTCGATGCCGATCACCTTGCGGGCACGGCCATCCGCCGCAAAACCGACCAGCATGCCGGCATGGGTGGAGCCGGTGACGGTGCAGACGATGATGTAGTCGAACTTGAAGCCCAGCTCGGCTTCCTGCTTGCGCACCTCCTCGGCGAAGCCGACATAGCCGAGGCCGCCAAACTTGTGCACGGAGGCGCCGGCGGGAATCGCATAGGGCTTGCCGCCCGCTGCCTTCACCTCCTCGATCGCCTGCTCCCAGCTCTTTCGGATGCCGATGTCGAAGCCCTCGTCGACCAGGCGCACGTCCGCGCCCATGATGCGCGAGAGCATGATGTTGCCGACGCGGTCATAGACCGCGTCCTCGTGCGGCACCCAGGCCTCCTGCACGAGGCGGCACTTCATGCCGATCTTGGCCGCGACCGCGGCGATCATGCGGGTGTGGTTGGACTGCACGCCGCCGATCGAGACCAGCGTGTCGGCATTCGAGGCGATGGCATCGGGGATGATATATTCAAGCTTGCGGAGCTTGTTGCCGCCATAGGCGAGACCGGAATTGCAGTCCTCGCGCTTGGCGTAGATTTCGACGTTACCGCCGAGATGTTTTGACAGCCGCTCCAGCTTCTCGATCGGCGTCGGGCCGAAGGTCAGCGGATAGCGCGCGAATTTTTCCAGCATCATTGGTCATCCCGATTGGCAAATGGTCTGGGGACGCAGCTAGCATTGGCCGGGGCAAATGTGCTTTCGAATATTGCGGCAATGCTGCACTATATCTTGCGAGAAGGACGTCCTCTGCTATGGTTTCTTCCGCAAAGCTGTCATTGAAAGAAAGCTTCTTCCATGTCGTCCCGGCTCGATCGAATTGATCTCAAGATGTTGAGATTGCTTCAGAATAACGGCCGGCTCAGCAACGCCGAGCTGGCGGAGACGGTCGCAATCAGCCCCGCCACATGCCATCGCCGTACCCAGCGACTGTTCGAGGACGGCTTCATTGCCGCCGTGCGCGCCATGGTCGCGCCGAAGAAGGTGGCGAAAGGCACGCTCGTGATGGTCGGCGTCGTGCTCGACCGCTCGACACCGGAGAGCTTTGCCTCCTTCGAACAGGCGATCACCAAACTGAGATGCGTGCTCGACTGCCATCTCGTCGCCGGCGATTTCGACTATTTCCTCAAGATCCGCGTCGGCGACATGGAGGATTTCAACCGCATCCACGGCGAGCAGCTCATCGCGCTGCCCGGCGTGCGCCAGACCCGCACCTTCTTCGTGATGAAGGAAGTCGTCGACAACGCGCCGCTGGAGTTTTGAGCGGCTATCCTGCGCTATGCCTAATTGCGCACGGCGTAGAGCGGCGTTCGTAGCGTCAGCTGGTAGGACGGCTTCGGCGCCCACGCGATCAGCGCGGTGATACCGAACAGCCGGTTGTCGTTGTCGTCCATGCGATCGAGGTCGAGCCGCAGGATCGGCTGGGTGAAGGACTCCGCGATCGTCCGCCCCGCGAGCTGTGCGCCACCGAAGGACTGCACGCCGAGGCGCCCGGTGAACTTCCAGTTGCTCGGCCATTGGTAGTAGCCGCCGGCATAGAGGATCGTATTCGTTCCGATGTTGGCGAACGGGCTGGCAATGGCGGTGGTGGTGTATTGCGTGCCGGCCAGCCAGCCCCGCGTCTCGTCCTCGTCGAGCGCGTAGTCGAACTCCAGGATGTTGTTGAACGAATTCGTCATACCCTGTTCGTTCGGGACCGATTGCGTCAGGGTCGACTGCAGCGTGATGGTCGGAATCGTTCCGCCATTCTGCTGGTACAGGTCGGCCTGCACGCCAATGTTCCAGCTCGTGATGTCGAAGGAGGACCAGCCGCGGCCGTCGTCAGTGGTAGAGCCCGACACGCCGCCATACAGCGAGACGCGGTCGCTGACGTCGACGGTCAACGGCAGGTCGATGGCAATCGCTGTCGTGGCCGGCAAGCCGTGCGGCAGCGTTGCGCCGCGACGCACCGCCAGGGCCTGGAGTGCGGCTGATAGCGAGGTGTTTCCGAATCCGAGTCCGAGGGTGCCCGACGGGATTTTCGCATAGTTCGTGCGCAGATCGAGGTAGATGTTCGGAATAGCCGGCTTTGCCGTTTCATCGTCGTCGGCCTCGCCGAAAGCGGCGCTCGCCGAGATGGCAAGACAGGCCAGCCCCATCGCAACAGCGCGCAAATCCGGACGATGCGATGGGTTGTGACTTGACACGTGACAATCCGATGCGCGGAACTCTGGTTACCGAGCGGCCCGCTAAATGGAACGCGATCGTTCCTGAGGTCAAGGGCTATCCGCACGATGGACTGCATCGATGCGCGCGGCTACCCTGCCGTGATCGCACCGACTCTCGCCGGCTATAGCTCGGGCCGGACCATGGAGGACGAAGCCATGAACACGTCGCGCCGCATCCTGCTCGCCGGAATGGCGGGGCTCATCGCCGCTCCGACTGCCGTGACGGCCACACCGGCGTCGGCGGCCGATGATGTGACGGTTGCCGAAGAACGCTTTGCGCGCATGATCGCCGCCGCGCATGCGCCCGACATCAATTGCGCGCGGCAGGCGGAGCGTTATGCGGACGCGCATTGGCCTGAATACGTTGTCGCGGCCAGGGCGGTTCTCGATGCACGCGTGTGATTCGCGTGCTCACCTCTTCACAGCCCTCCGCACCTGTTCTCCGATCTGCGACAACACGAGTTGTGCCTGCGGCAGGATCGCGCCCATGGCGTGGAAATTGTGAACCATGCCGTCGTGGCAGACATGCTCGACGGCGACGCCCGCGGCGAGCAGCTTGCGGGCATAGGCGTTGCCTTCGTCGCGCATCGGGTCGTACTCGGCGGTGTGGATGATCGCGGTCGGCAGTCCGGTGAGCCGCGTTGCGCGCAACGGGGAGACGCGCGGATCTGCGGTATCGATGTCGTCAGGCAGATAGTCGGAAAGATCGGCTTCGATCGTGGCGCGATCGATCAGGTGCCCCTCGGCAAAGGCTTCGCGTGAGGGCGAGGTCTCCTCGAAATCCAGCACCGGGCAGATGAGGCATTGCGCGGCGATGGAGAGGCCGGCGGTCTGCGCCGCCTCCTGGCACACGATCGCCGCGAGCGTAGCTCCGGCGGAATCGCCGCCGATCACCAGACGATCCGCGTCGATGCCGAGAGATGCGGCCTCGCGCGCCACCCATTCGGTGGCGGCGATCGCGTCATCGACGGCGGCGGGAAATCTGTGCTCCGGGGCGAGCCGGTACTCGACCGATACGAGGCGGCAACCGGTGGCATGCGCCAGCGCGGCCGCGATACGGTCGTGCGTGGCAATGCTGCCGGCGACGAGCCCGCCGCCATGGAAGAACACGAAGCCCGGCGCGAGCTCCTCGGCGCTTGCCGGCGTGTAGAGGCGATAGGCCAGTTCAGTGGCGTGGCCAGTCAGCGTGCCATCGGAGGTCGCCACATCCGGCGCCTCGGCGCGCGCGAACTGCATCAGCTTTGCCAGCGATTGCCGCCGCGCCTCCACGCTCGGTCTGCTCCGCGCCTGCGGCCCGGCCGCCGCCATCATGGTCAACAAACGCTTTGCGAGTGGATCGAGCGGCATCGATCTCTCCTTTCTCTCACGAGGGAAAAGGGTAACTCACGAAGCCCCCGCAGCAAATCGTTTAGAAATTGGGACAATAGTGCCCGGATGGTTCCAGGGGAGGCCCGGTCATGGCCGAAATCAAGAAACCCATTGAATATTCGCCGAGTTGGACCTTCTTCGAGGGTAAATGGCACGACGGCAATGTGCCGATCATGGGCCCGCGGACGCATGCGGCCTGGCTCGGATCGATCGTGTTCGACGGCGCGCGCGCGTTCGAGGGTGTCGCCCCCGACCTCGACCGCCACATCGCCCGCGCCAACCAGTCTGCGCTCAACTTCGGCCTCAAGCCGGTGGTCGATACCGACACCTGGCTCACGCTCGCGCGCGAGGGCATTGCGCGCTTTGGACCTTATGCCGAGCTCTATATCCGTCCGATGTATTGGGCGCAGAACGGTTCGGGCGGCGGCGTGCTGTTCGACCCCGAAACCACCAATTGGTGCCTGTGCATCTACGAGGCGCCGATGCCAAAACCCGTGGGCAACGCCATCACGCTGTCGCCGTTCCGAAGGCCCACCGCCGAATGCGCGCCGGTCGAGGCAAAGGCGGCTTGCCTCTACCCGAACAATTCGCGTGCGCTAGCGGAAGCTGCTTCCCGCGGCTTCCAGAACGCGTTGATGCTCGACATGCTCGGCAACGTGGCCGAGTTTGGCAATTCCAACGTGTTCATGGCCAAGGACGGCGTGGTGTTTACGCCGGTGCCGAACGGCACCTTCCTCAACGGCATCACGCGCCAGCGCGTCATCAGCCTGCTTCGCGGCGACGGCATCACCGTGGTCGAGAGGACGCTGCGCTATGCCGATTTCCTGGCCGCCGACGAGATCTTCTCCACCGGCAATTTCGCCAAGGTCGCGCCCGTGATCCGCATCGACGAGCGCGAACTGAAGCCGGGGCCGTTCTATGCGAGAGCGCGCAAACTGTATTGGGACTTTGCGCATGCGATGAAGCAGGCGGCTTGACGCGAGCTGTTTCCGCGAACGCCATCATGGCGAGCGCGGCGGTGGCTCACGCGCCGCGTCTCCGAAACCGGCTGAACTGAAACGCCTGCGTGGAATCCCATGGCGTGTGATGCGTCTCGCTTCGCGTCTCGACGAGCTCGAACTCCGGGCCGAGCGCCGCCGCAAGGCTCGCGCTGTCATGCCGCTGCACCGGCAGGCCGCTGCATTTCTCGGGACCATCGGGCGCGAACGTCGCAATGATGACGTTGCCGCCGGGAGCGACCGCCGACCGAAGGCGCTCGACATAGGCGGCCCTGTCGCGCGGGTCGGTCAAGAAATGAAACGCGGCGCGATCGTGCCAGACCTCGTAGGTCTTCGCCGGCTGCCACGTCGTCGCGTCGGCAACGATCCAGTCGACCATCGAGGCTGCTCCGCCGATCCGCTTCTTTGCTGCGTCAAGCGCATTCGCCGAAAGATCCAGCACGCTGACGTCGCGATATCCGTCCTGCAACAGCGCATCGACCAGTCGTGATGCTCCGCCGCCGATATCGATGATGGCTGCGCCATGGTCGGGAGTTGCAGCGCGGATCAGGTCGAGCGAGGTCGCCGGGCTGTTCTGGAACCAACTGACCTCGGCTTCGCCCTTGGTGAGGTAGACGTTCTCCCAATGCGCACTTCGATCGGACATGGCGCATCCTTTCGGCTTGGGGCGGCTGGCTTGAAAGAAGACCTACTCGTCCTTTTTCGACATCCGCTCGAGGCGTTCCTGCATTTCCTTCATCTGCTGGCGCAGATCGTCGATGTTGCTGTCCTTCGGCGCCTCGGCATTCGCGTCGGGCTCCGGGGTAGTGGCCGAACGGGGCGCTGCGAACGGCTTGAACATCGAGAAGGTCTGCTGGAACAGCTCCATGTTGCGGCGGACCTGTTCCTCCAGGGGAGCAAAAGGAGTGCCGGACAGGGTGTTGGCGATCTGCTTGCGGAACTTCTCCTGCTCCTGGGTCAGGGTCGCGATCGACTGCTCCAGATATTTCGGCACCACCATCTGCATGCTGTCGCCGTAGAAGCGGATGAGCTGGCGGAGGAAGGTGGTCGGCAGCAGGTTCTGGCCGGCCTTGTTCTCCTGCTCGAAGATGATCTGGGCAAGCACGGAGCGGGTGATGTCGTCGCCGGTCTTGGCGTCATAGACCAGGAAATCTTCGCCATCCTTGACCATGGCGGCAAGGTCTTCCAGCGTCACGTAGGTGCTCGTCCCGGTGTTATAGAGCCGGCGGTTCGCGTATTTCTTGATGGTGGTGGGTTGGTCTGATTTCGCCATGGGCTCTCACTTGCAAAACGCGGAGAACGGGAACCTGACGGGCAAATGCCGCAGGGCGGGAAGAGTACGCAACGCAACAAAATAAGCATTTTCAAAGGGCTCACGCTACCGTTTTGTGCGGCACGGTTAATTGCAGAGCAAAATCCTGCTTGCGAAAGCGCCAAGAACGCTATTTTGAATGCGTTGCGGCATGAATTCGGAGACCGTCCGATTGACATGCCTCAACGACGTTAACAGGATGCCATTCGAGACTGGCGAGCCGTTTTCCCCAGCCCCGTCTGCCCCCATTTCAAACCCAGGAGATGCCCATGTCAGACGATGTCGTCATCGTCAGCGCCGCCCGCACCCCGGTCGGAAGCTTCAACGGAGCGTTCGCGACCCTTCCCGCCCATGACCTCGGCGCAGTCGCCATCAAGGCCGCGCTGGAGCGCGCGGGCATCGAGCCCGGCCGCGTCTCCGAGGTCATCATGGGGCAGATCCTGACCGCCGCCCAGGGCCAGAACCCGGCACGTCAGGCTTCGATCGCCGCCGGCATTCCGGTGGAAAGCCCGGCCTGGGGCGTGAACCAGCTTTGCGGCTCGGGTCTGCGCACCGTCGCACTCGGCTATCAGGCGCTGCTCAACGGCGATTCCGAGATCGTGGTTGCCGGCGGCCAGGAATCGATGAGCATGGCCCCGCACGCCCAGCACCTGCGCGGCGGCGTCAAGATGGGCGGCCTCGAACTGGTCGACACCATGATCAAGGACGGTCTGTGGGATGCCTTCAACGGCTACCATATGGGCAATACCGCCGAGAACGTCGCGCGGCAGTGGCAGATCACCCGCGCCCAGCAGGACGAATTCGCCGTCGCCTCGCAGCAGAAGGCGGAGGCCGCTCAGAAGGCGGGCAGGTTCAACGACGAGATCGTTCCTGTCACCATCAAGACCCGCAAGGGTGACGTCGTCGTCAGCGCGGACGAATATCCGCGTCATGGCGCCACGCTCGATGCCATGGCCAAGCTCAAGCCCGCCTTCGAGAAGGACGGCACGGTCACAGCGGGCTCTGCGTCCGGCATCAATGACGGCGCTGCCGCCGTGGTGCTGATGACTGCCAAGCAGGCGGCCAAGGAAGGCAAGAAGCCGCTCGCGCGCATCGTGTCGTGGGCACAGGCCGGCGTCGATCCGAAGATCATGGGCTCGGGTCCGATCCCGGCTTCGCGCGCCGCGCTGAAGAAGGCCGGCTGGAATGTCGGCGATCTCGATCTCATCGAAGCCAACGAGGCCTTCGCGGCGCAGGCCTGCGCCGTCAACAAGGACCTCGGCTGGGACACCTCCAAGGTCAATGTCAACGGCGGCGCGATCGCGATCGGCCATCCGGTCGGCGCATCCGGCTCACGCGTGCTGGTGACGCTGCTGCACGAGATGCAGAAGCGCGATTCGAAGAAGGGTCTGGCCACGCTCTGCATCGGCGGCGGCATGGGCATCGCCATGTGCCTGGCGCGCGACTGACGGCGAGCTTGCACGCGCCGACGCGTGCGCCGCACACGTCGGCGCGTGCGTCGCACGCGACTAAAAAGGCAGCGGCTGCAAATCAAATATTCTTCGCAACCACGCAAGCCTCGACTAAAGAAAAACGCCCGGCTCGACGCCGGGCGTTTTGTTCTTGATGTCCGTCAAACCAACCGCATAATCCAACGCTAAAAACGATCGCTCCAGAAACGTCCGAAGAGTCCAAGGGAAGGGAATTTCGACATGGCACGTGTTGCATTGGTCACGGGTGGTACGCGGGGCATCGGTGCTGCGATCAGCAAGGCGCTGAAAGCCGCCGGCTACAAGGTCGCGGCGAGCTATGCCGGCAACGATGCGGCGGCCGAGAAGTTCAAGGCCGAGACCGGCATCGCGGTCTACAAATGGGACGTCAGCAGCTTCGATGCCTGCGCCGAGGGCGTGAAGAAGGTCGAGGCCGATCTCGGGCCGATCGAGGTGCTGGTCAACAATGCCGGCATCACCCGTGACACCGCCTTCCACAAGATGACGCTCGAGCAGTGGAACGCCGTCATCAACACCAATCTCGGCTCGCTGTTCAACATGACGCGCCAGGTCATCGAGGGCATGCGCGCGCGCAAGTTCGGCCGCATCATCTCCATCTCTTCGATCAACGGCCAGAAGGGGCAGTTCGGGCAGGTCAACTATTCCGCGGCGAAGGCCGGCGACATCGGTTTCACCAAGGCGCTCGCGCTCGAGAACGCCAAGGGCGGCATCACAGTGAACGCGATCTGCCCCGGCTACATCAACACCGAAATGGTGCAGGCGGTCCCCAAGGACGTTCTGGAGAAGAACGTGATTCCGCAGATACCGGCCAGCCGTCTCGGCGAGCCCGAAGAGATTGCGCGCGCGGTCGTGTTCCTCGCGGCCGACGATGCCGGATTCATCACCGGCTCGACCCTGACGGTCAACGGCGGCCAGTACATGGTGTGATGCGATCGCATCACGCGGGCTGATATTTTCCGCCTCGTCATGCCCGGGCTTGTCCCGGGCATCCACGGCCTTACAACAGCCGTCGCCACGGAAGAGCGTGGATGGCCGGGACAAGCCCGGCATGACGGAAACATTGGGCCGATGACTCCCCGCACCGCCACACTGATCGGCTTGACCGCGATCCTCATGTGGTCGCTGCTGTCGGTAATGACGGTGGCGACCGGGAAGATCCCGGCATTTCAACTCGCCGCGATGACGTTTGCGATCGGCGGCCTCGTCGGCCTGCTCACCTGGATCGGGCGGAATGGGGCGACGAAAAGCCTGCGCCAGCCGCTCGTCGTCTGGGTCGTCGGCGTCGGCGGCCTGTTCGGCTATCACGCGCTGTACTTTCTCGCGCTGCGCTTCGCGCCACCGGCCGAAGCCGGCCTTCTGAACTACCTGTGGCCGCTCTTGATCGTGCTGTTCTCGTCATTCCTGCCCGGCGAGCGTCTGGCTGCGCATCACATCATCGGCGCCGTGCTCGGCCTCGTCGGCACCGTGCTGCTGTTCGCCGGCAACACCTCCGGCTTCGCGCCGGGCGCGGTACCGGGATTGATCGCGGCCTTCATCGCAGCTTTCGTCTGGGCGACCTATTCGGTGCTGTCGCGCCGGTTGAAGGCGGTGCCGACCGACGCCGTCGCGGGCTTCTGCCTTGCCACGGCCGCGCTGGCCGCGCTGATGCATGGCCTGCTCGAGACCACGGTGTGGCCGGAGACCAGGGTGCAATGGCTTTCAGTCATCGCACTCGGGATCGGCCCCGTCGGCGCCGCCTTCTACGCCTGGGACATCGGCATGAAGCGCGGCGACATCCGCGTGCTCGGCGCCGCCTCCTACGCGACGCCGCTGCTTTCGACCGGATTCCTCATTGCAGCCGGTTTTGCCAAAGCCAGCGCCAGCATCGCGCTTGCCGCAATCCTGATCGCGGGCGGTGGCTTGATCGCGGCGAAGGACATGGTGTTGCGGAAGAGGTGAGGGGAGCTACGGCTCCCAGCCGTTCGGTGCGAGCTCGAATCCTGCGAACTCGAATGCGGGCGCCACCGTGCAGCCGACCAGCGTCCACTCGCCCGTGGTTTCGGCCATCTGCCAGGCATTCGCAGGCACGATACCCTGCGGCCGCTCGCCGCCGACGAGGTCGGAGCCCAGCCGCACCTCGTGTTGCGAGCAACCCTCATGGGCGATGCGCAGGATCAAAGAATTGCCGGCGTAATAATGCCAGGTCTCGACCGCATCGACGCGGTGCCAGTGCGAGCGTTCGCCGCGCGCGAGCAGGAAATAGATCAGGGTCGAGCGCGACCGCCCGTTGGCGTCGGTGGCCTGGTCGCGAAACGTCTCCCGGTAATGCCCGCCTTCCGGATGCGGCCGGAGTTCGAGGCGCGCGATGATCTCGGCTGCGGTCGGCATCGATCCCCGCCAGGATTTGTTCGTCTGATCTTCAGGACTTGTTCTTGCGCTCGCGCAGCTCGCCGAACACCGAGGCGGGGTCTGCGCCTTTCATGTGCAGCTTGGCCGCGACCGAGGGTTCGTCGGCGCGCAGGAACACGTTGGCGCGCTTCTCCTCGCCGAGCAGGGTGGGAATGGTCGGCTTGTTCTCGGCCCGGAGCTTCGTCACCTCCGCGGCGCGCGCCTGCAGCGCCGCATTGTCCGGCTCGATGGTGAGCGCGAACCTGACGTTGGACGCCGTATATTCGTGGCCGCAATAGAGCTTGAAGTCGTCGGGCAGGGCGCGCAGCTTCAGGAGCGAATCCCACATCATGGGATAGGTGCCCTCAAAGACGCGGCCGCAGCCGATCGAGAACAGCGTGTCGGCTGCGAAGACCGCCTTCTCGGTGTCGAACACGTAAGAGATGTGGTCGAGCGTATGGCCCGGCGTCTCCACGACGCGCGCCAGCAGATTGCCGATCTTGACCACGTCGGCATTGGCGACGCGCAGATCGACGTTGGCGATCTTCGTCGTCTTGTCGTGCGGCGCGACGACGCGGCAATTGTATTTCTGCTTGAGTTCAGCGACCCCGCCGACATGATCACCATGATGATGGGTGATCAGGATGTCGGTGAGCTGCCAGCCCTCGCGCTCCAGGGCCTCGAGGATCGGGCCGGCCTCCGGTGCGTCGATCGACGCCGTCGCCTTGGTTTCCACATCGTGGATCAGGTAACCGAAATTGTCGTTTAAACAGGTGAAAGTACGAATTTCGGCGGCCATGTCATCTCCATCGCGCTACCCCGCCCGACAAATATGGCGTTAACGTCGCGCAGGCAATGCAATATTCCGCGCGCAGCGCCGGGCGCGTGCATGATACATTGCCCGTCATGACCATCGACGTCGTCGACCTCCGCGAGTTCTATTCCCGCCGCCTCGGCATCGTGGCGCGGCAGATGATCAATCGCGGCATCAGGGAGCGTTGGCCCCGCGCCGAGGGCCAGCGCGTGCTCGGCATCGGCTATCCCACGCCTTATCTGGGGTTGTTCCGCGAGGATGCCGAGCGCTGCATTGCGTTCATGCCGGCCGCCCAGGGTGTCCTGAAATGGCCTACCGGACGGCCGGCGCTGGCCTCGCTGGTCGATGAATTCTCACTGCCGCTTCCTGACGCCGCGGTCGACCGCATCCTCCTGGTGCACGCGCTGGAGATGTCGGACGATCCGGCCGCGCTGCTGCGCGAGGTGTGGCGCGTGCTATCGCCGTCCGGTCGCGTGATCGCGGTGATCCCGAACCGGCGCGGAATGTGGACCCGCACAGACAACACGCCGTTCGGTCACGGGCGGCCCTATTCGCGATCGCAGATCACTGAGCTATTCCGCCAGACCTGGTTCACGCCGACCGCCTGGGGCGAGGCGCTGTTCATGCCGCCCTATGCCGGCGGCTGGGTGCTGAGATCGGCGCAGATGTGGGAGCGCGCCGGAGCAGCGTTGTCGCTGCCCTTTGCCGGCGTTCATATCGTGGAGGCGACCAAGCAGGTCTACCGCGCGATCCCCGCCAAGCGCGAGCGCGCACGGCTCATTCCTTCGCTCGGCAAGCCCGTGCTGGTGCCCTCCTCGACGACGGCGACACGCAGCTGAAACAAATCGTCCCGGCGAAGCCGGGACGATTCAGGTCAGAAGATCGGAAGAGGCTACTCGCCGGGGGCGACCTCGTCGCTGGAGGCGACCGGGGCGGCTTCGCGCTCGGGGCGCGGGCCATGCGGACGGCGACGCCGCCGGGGAAAGCGCTCGCCACCACCGCCCTCGAACCCACCTTGGCCGCCATTCGCGCCGACATTCACCTGCGGCTGCGCGCCGGTGATGAAGGAGGGCAAGCGGTCGACGCCGCCGGCATCGGCAATGACGGGCTGCGGCTGGTTAGCTGGCGGCGGCTGATATTGCGGCTGCGGACGATGATCGCGCTCGCGGTGCTCGCGGGGCTGCTGGTTGTCGCGCTGATAAGGCGGCTGGCTGTCGCGCTGCTGAGGGTCACGCTGGTGGTGATCGCGCTGCCCGTCGCGGTCGCGCATGAAGGGCTGCTGCTGGGGCTGCGGGACGAAGCCCGGCTCCTGGCCGAAGGCCGAGAAATTCTCGCCATCGTCCTCGCCGTCGTCGCTGCTGTTGCTGATCGGCTCATCGCCGCGCGGCTGCTGGTTCTGCCGGAACTGCTCCTGAGCCGCCGCGATCAGGCGGAAGTAATGCTCGGCATGCTGGTAATAGTTCTCGGCCGCAACGGGGTCGCCGGAGGAGCGCGCGTCACGCGCAAGCTGGAGATATTTCTCGGCAATGTGCGAGGCGGTGCCGCGAATCTTGATGTCCGGTCCGTTGGACTCGTAGACCCGGGTCATCGGATTCTGGCCGCGCCGGTTGTTGTTGTTATTGTTGTTGCGGTTGCGCATCCGCTGCTTGTTTTGACCGTTTCTCATGTCCTGCCTTTAATTCCAGCCCTAAAGGTTGCACGCATTACTGATTGCTAGGAGTGATCGGGTGACATGGGCCCACATCTCTCACGCGCACCGCGTGCAAGAGCGGATCGAACCCTGCCGATGTTCGTCGACCGTCGCGTTCAACAAAGACGCGTTCCCCACCCGCCAGCATTCAGTGCCAGCGAACCCATTCATTTCGCTTGCCGAAACAAGCCCAGCTGTCTTGCGTAAGTGTTCAAGCGCAATATCAGGCTTTCGTTCACTTTGCGGTCGGAGAGCAGCGCAGCTCCACTGGCCATCGCGCTCAACAGGACCTGCGGCTTGGAACCTTATCAGTAATGCTCTCGCCCGAGAGCCCGGCTTTCGCCCGTAGGTCTACGGGGCCGGCACCGATGTGTTGAACGGAACGTAGTCGTTCCCAGGCGATATTCCAAGAGGTTTTTGCAGTTCAATCCGGCTTTTATGGGGGCATTTTTCGGGCCGAAACGGCCCGGGGAATGCCGGCCAAATCGGTCTTGGGTGGCCTGTCGATCGACAACGCGGCCCCCCTCATCAAGGTTTCAATATTCTGGGCCTGGCCCTGGCCAGCCTCGACGATCACCGCGCCGGCCGGGGAGAGGCGCTCGGCGGCCTGAGGGATCAATGCGCGATAGGCGTCGTAGCCGTCATTGCCGCCGTCGAGTGCCAGATGAGGATCGTGCTCGCGGACCTCGATGCTCAATTTCGGAATCTCGGCGGAGGGAATATAGGGGGGATTGGACACGATGAGGTCGAACGGGCCGCGGAGCGCCGCGGCGTAGGAGCAGGCGACGAAGGCGGCGCGGTCGGCGAGGCCGAGCGCCGCGGCATTGTCCCTGGCGGTTCTGAGCGCGTTCTGGCTGAGATCGGTGCCGACGCCGAAAGCATCGGGGATTTCGTGCAGCAGCGCGAGCAGGATCGCGCCCGATCCGGTGCCGAGATCGGCGATACGCGGATGAGGCGTCGGCCGCTCGCGAAAGACTTCCAGCGCAAGCTCGACCACGGTCTCGGTATCGGGGCGCGGGACCAGGGTTGCCTCGGACAGGCGGAATGGCAGGCCCCAGAACTCGCGTGTCCCGAGAATGCGCGCCACCGGCTCACCGGCGATACGGCGCTCTGCGTGCTGCGCCAGCCGCGATGCTTCGGCCGCGGTGAGAGGACGGCCGGCCTGCGTGATCAGGCCGGTGAGGTCGAGGCCGAGTACCGCACTGATCAGGATGCGTGCGTCGAGCTCGGCCTCGTCGAATTGTGCCGACCTCAGTCGCGCAGCGAGCGCGCGCCGCGCGCCTTCGATGGATTGTCCGGTGAAGGGATTGCTCACGCCTCAGGCCGCCGCGCCTTGTGCAGCGAGCTGCGCGGCCTGGTGCTCCGTCGTCAGCGCATCGATCAATTCGCCGAGCGCCTCGCCCGCGATCACCTGCGGCAGCTTGTAGAGCGTCAGATTGATGCGGTGATCGGTGACGCGGCCTTGCGGAAAATTGTACGTGCGGATGCGCTCGGAGCGGTCGCCGGAGCCGACCTTCTCCTTCCGCTCGGCCGAGCGCGCGGCGTCGACCCGTTGCCGCTCGGCGTCGTAGATGCGCGACCGCAGAATGTTCATGGCAGAGGCGCGGTTCTTGTGCTGCGAGCGGCTGTCCTGCATCATCACCACGATGCCGGTCGGGATGTGCGTGATGCGGATCGCCGATTCGGTCTTGTTGACGTGCTGGCCGCCCGCGCCTTGCGCGCGCATTGTCTCGATGCGCAGGTCCTCGTTCTTGATCTCGACGTCGACATCCTCGACTTCCGGCAGCACGGCGACCGTCGCCGCGGACGTGTGGATGCGTCCCTGCGTCTCGGTATCGGGCACGCGCTGCACGCGGTGCACGCCGGATTCGAACTTGAGCTTGGAGAAGGCGCCACGGCCCTGCACCTCCGCGATGATTTCCTTGAAGCCGCCGACGGTGCCTTCACTGGCGGAGATCACCTCGACCTTCCAGCCCTGAAGGCTGGCGAAGCGCTCGTACATCCGGAACAAATCGCCGGCGAACAACGAAGCCTCGTCGCCGCCGGTGCCGGCGCGGATTTCCAGCACCACGTTGCGGTCGTCCATGGCGTCCTTCGGCAGCAGCGCGACGCGGATCTTCTGGACCAGCTCCTCGATTCTTGACGTCAACTCGCCGCGCTCGGCCTCCGCCATGCTGCGCATCTCGGCATCGGTGGCGGGATCGGCGATCAGGGCTTCGGTATCGGCGAGCTCCTTGACCGCGGAGCGATAGGTCTTCACCGCCTCGACGAGCGGGGTGATCTCGGCGAGCTCGCGCGTGATCTGCACGTACCGCTCGGAGGTGAGCTGTCCCAGCGATTCAGCCTCGAGCGAGGCGTGATGCGCGAGCAGGAGGTCCAGTTTGGCTTCGGGAAGTGACGACATCGGTTCAGTCTCAATAGCGGAAAGGAGCGAGGCGGCAGGACGCGGCGACAGGCTCGCTACAACGCCAGGCCCTCGGCTTCGGCAAATTCCGTCAGCTTCTGCCGGATCGAGACGCTGCCCGCCGGCGCGTCCAGGAGCGGGCCGAGCACGGCTTCGGCCTTCCTGGCGTCGAGGTCGAGCACCATTGCCTTGACGGGGCCGAGCGCGGTTGCCGAGAGCGACAGCGAACGGTAGCCCAGCGCGATCAGCGCCAGCGCGCCGATCGGTTTCGACGCCATCTCGCCGCAGAGCGAGAGCGACTTCTTCGCCGCGTGCGCCTTGCGTGCGATATCGCGCAGCGCGCGCAGGATCGGCGCCGACATGGTGTCGAAGCGCTCGGAGACCTTGGCATTGCCGCGATCGACCGCGAACAGGAACTGGAACAGATCGTTGGAGCCGACCGAGATGAAATCGACCTTCTTCAGGAGCTCGTCGAGCTGGTAAAGCAGGGCGGGCACCTCGACCATGGTGCCGATGTCGATACGTTCCGGCAGCGTGTGGCCGTGCTGGCGCAGATATGTGAGCTCGCGCTCGACCAGCGCTTTCGCCGCGTCGAACTCGGCGACCTCCGAGATCATCGGGAACATGATGCGCAGCGCGCGGCCGCCGCCGGCCCGCAGCAATGCGCGGATCTGCCCGCGCAACAGGCCCGGACGATCCAGCCCGAGCCGGATCGCGCGCCAGCCGAGCGCAGGATTTTCCTCGATCACCGCTTCCATATAGGGCAGCGCCTTGTCGCCGCCGATATCGAGCGTGCGGAAGGTGACGGGCTTGCTGCCCGCCGCGTCCAGCACGGTGCGATAGAGCGCGAGTTGATCGCTGGTGCGCGGCAGGCTCTGGCCGACCATGAATTGCAGCTCGGTGCGGAACAGGCCGATGCCGGCGCTGCCGGTGTCCTCGATATGCGGCAGGTCGATGGCGAGACCTGCGTTGATCATCAGCTCGACGTTCTGGCCGTCCTTGGTGACGCAGGGCCGGTCGCGTAGCGCCAGATACTGCGCCTGGCGGCGGGCGCGAAAGCGCACGCGCTCGGCGAACGCCGCCTCGACCTCCTGCGACGGGCGCACATAGATCGAGCCGGAGGTGCCGTCGACGATGATGGCATCGCCGGGATCGGCGATGCCGGGCGCGTTCGGCACTTCGCCGACTGCGGGGATTCCGAGCGCGCGCGCCACGATGGAGACGTGCGAATTGGCGGTGCCTTCCTCCAGCACGATGCCCCGCAGGCGCTTGCGGTCGTAGTCGAGCAGCGCCGCCGGGCCCATCGCGCGGGCGATGACGATGGCGTTGTCGGGCAATTGCTCGCGCGAAGGCGCGTGGTCTTGCCCGACGAGCTGCCGCATCAGGCGATAGCCGAGATCTTCCAGATCGTGCAGGCGGTCGCGCAAGTAAGGGTCAGTGGAGCGCAGCATGCGCGCGCGGGTGTCGGACTGCACGCGCTCGACGGCGGCTTCCGCGGTAAGGCCCGTGGCGACGGCCTCGTGCAGCTTGTGCGACCAGCCCTGGTCGTTGGCGAACATGCGGTAGGCTTCCAGCACCTCGCGATGCTCGCCGCCTTCGGCGACGTCGCCGCGCTCCAGCATGCGATCGAGATCGGCGCGCAGCTTGGCGAGCGCGGTGTCGAGCCGCTTGATCTCCTTCGGCAGGTCCTCGGCGATGTAGTCCTTGATGACGACGCGCGGCTCGTGCAGCACGACATGGCCGAGCGCGATGCCCTCCGACAGGATCGCGCCGACCTTCTGCGCGGAATGGCGCGCAGCGGGCTCCTGGCCCGGCTGGGCCAGCGCCGACAATTCGCCCGAGGCGATCAGCTCGGCCAGCACCATCGCAGTGGTCTGCAGCGCCTCGAGTTCCTCCTCGACATAGTTGCGCTTGGCGCGGTTCTGCACCACCAGCACGCCGAGGGTGTTGCCGGCCCGCAGGATCGGCACGCCGAGGAACGAGTGGTAGATCTCTTCGCCCGTCTCGGGGCGGAACGAGAAGGCCGGATGGCTCTGTGCGTCGCTCAGATTGAGTGGCGTCGCCTCGCTGGCGACCAGGCCGACCAGGCCCTCATGGGCGCTGAGCACGGTGTGGTGCACGGCCTCGCGATTGAGACCTTCGGTGGCGTAGAGCTCCAGCGTGTTGTCGATGCGCAGCACGTAGACCGAGCACACCTCGGCCACCATGTTGGCGGCGATCAGCACCACGATCTTGTCCAGCCGCTCCTGGGCCGAGACCTGCTCCGCCATGGTCTCGCGGAGCCGTCTCAACAAGACGCGGGGACCTCCCGACGCGCTCCGCATGAACCGTCAATCTCCTCCGTCTGCCGGGCCCGGCGGTATCGGCCGGCGGCTAACCCAAAGTTCCAGAAAAACAACCAAAATTGTTCGTCCGGCGCAGGCACAAACCGAAATCTACTTGAGATCTAGCGCTTGCGCCGAATCAGCGCCGCCTGAACTGGGACACAGTCTGCGGCAGCCCACCCTGTTCGCCGTATAGCGAATTGAGGCTTGTTTTGCCAAGCAAAACGCCTGCCAAACGCGAAGGTGTGTACACCTTCGCGTTTGCTGCGACCGCTAAGAGAAAATTAGCCTAGATATGGTCCGGAAAGCGTGACGCGATTTTCCGGAAAGGCCATGCTCAACGACAATCTGAAGCGCGACGAGGGTCGTGCTTTAGGCTTGATCGAGGCCGTAGAGCGTGTGCAGGGTGCGTACCGCAAGCTCGGTGTAGGCGGTATCGATCAAGACCGAGAATTTGATCTCGGAGGTTGTGATGGCCCGGATGTTGATGTTCCGTCGGGCGAGGGCCGAGAACGCCTGGGCCGCGACGCCGGCATGGCTGCGCATGCCGCTGCCGATCACCGAGATCTTGGCGACGTCGGTGGCCGTATCGAGCCGCGCATAGCCGATCTTGCCCTTGGCGGCGGTAATCGTATCCTTTGCGCGGGTATAGTCGGCGGCCGGCACGGTGAAGGTGAGGTCGGTGGTCTTGCCGTCCTCGGAAACATTCTGCACGATCATGTCGACGTTGATGTTGGCGTCCGCCAGCGGGCCGAAGATCGATGCCGCAACGCCGGGCTTGTCCTCGATGTGGCGCACCGAGATCTGGGCCTCGTCCTTTGAAAAGGCGATGCCGGTGACGACGTGGCTTTCCATGATCTCCTCCTCGCTGCAGATCAGCGTGCCGGGCGGCTGGTTGGCATGCGGGTCGATATCCTCGGGCTTGTCGAAGCTCGAGCGGACGAAAATCGGCATATTGTGGACCATGCCGAGTTCCACCGAGCGCACCTGGAGCACTTTTGCCCCCTGCGAGGCGAGTTCCAGCATGTCCTCGAATGCGATCTTGTCGAGCCTCTTGGCCTTCGGCACGATTCGCGGGTCGGTGGTGTAGACGCCGTCGACGTCGGTATAGATGTCGCAACGATCCGCCTTGACGGCGGCGGCGATCGCCACGGCCGACGTGTCGGAGCCGCCGCGGCCGAGGGTGGTGATGCGATTGGTCTCGGGGTTGATGCCCTGGAAGCCTGCGATAACCGCGACCTCCTTGCGCTCCTGGAAGCGCTTGATGATCTCGCTGCCGTCGATGTCCTCGATCCGCGCCGAGGCATGGGCGTCGCTGGTCTTGATCGGGATCTGCCATCCCTGCCAGGAGCGAGCCTGGATGCCCATGCCCTGGAGCACGATGGCAAGCAGGCCCGAGGTCACCTGTTCGCCCGAGGCGACCACGGCGTCGTATTCGCGCGCGTCATGCATCGGCGAGGCCTCGGTGCACCAGGCGACCAGCTCGTTGGTCTTGCCGGCCATCGCCGAGACGACCACGGCCACTTCGTGGCCGGCGTCGACCTCACGCTTCACATGGCGTGCAACGTTGCGGATACGTTCGATATTGGCGACGGACGTGCCGCCGAATTTCATCACGAGGCGGCTCATGACGACGCGTGCATTCCTTCATAAGGATCAGTATGGTGACCCGCACCGGACGGCTGCCTCGCGGATACCGACCGCGCGTATACAGAGCGGCGGGGCCGGGGGCAAGCGGGTTCCTGCGGAGGCAGGACGCGGGGTAGTGGGTTAACCGAGGCATGGCGCGTTACATCGACGAGATCCTGCAACCGGGCGAGCGGGTCCTGTATTCGACCAATGCGCACTGGATCTTCTACTTTCCGGCCATCATGGCCTGGATCGTGGCGCTGGCCCTCTTCATCCTGTCGCGGCAGGTGACCGTCGACTGGCTCTTTCTGCTTTGCCTGGGAGGCGCCGGCCTCGTGGCTCTGGCCGCACTGTACTGGACCATCAAGGGCTGGTTCCATCGCTTCACCACCGAGACCGACGTCACCAACCTCAGGGTGGTGCACAAGACCGGGTTCATCCAGCGCCGCACCTTCGAGATGGCGCTGGACAAGGTCGAGAGCGTCGATGTCAACCAGACGATTCTTGGACGTATTCTCAACTACGGCGATGTGACCATCAACGGGGTCGGTGAAGGTCGCGAAACCATCCGGACGATCGCCTCGCCGCTCGCCTTCCGTAGTTCGATCACCACGCGGTAGGACCGCGCACCACCATGAGCATGCAGCAAAATCCTTCCCTTTCTGCCCAGCCGGGCTCGACCGTCGATGCCGCCGAGATCGCAAAATTCTCGAAACTCTCGGCGGAGTGGTGGGACCCCAAGGGCAAGATGGCGCCGCTGCACCGGATCAACCCGCTGCGGCTCGGCTACATCCGCGACGCCGCCTGCCGCAAGTTCGAACGCAACGTGCGAAGCCTCAGTTGTCTCGGGTCCTTGCGCGTGCTCGACATCGGCTGCGGCGCCGGCCTGCTCTGCGAGCCGCTGTCGCGCCTGGGTGCGCAGGTTGTCGGCATCGATCCTTCGGCAAGCAACATCGCCGCGGCGAAGCTGCACGCCGACAAGAGCCATCTTGCGATCGACTATCGCTGCACAACGGTGGAGGAGGTCGACCCGCGCGAGCGCTTCGATATCGTGCTGGCAATGGAGGTGGTCGAGCACGTCACCGACGTCGGCGTCTTCCTGAAGCGCTGCGCCTCGATGCTGAAGCCGAACGGCCTGATGGTGGTCTCGACGCTGAACCGAAACTGGAAGAGCTTCGCCCTCGCCATCGTCGGCGCCGAATACGTGCTGCGCTGGCTGCCGCGCGGCACCCACGAGTGGAACAAGTTCGTCACCCCCGACGAGCTCGCAAAACACCTGCTCGACAACCGTCTGGTGATCACCGAGCAGACCGGCGTGGTCTACAGCCCATTCGCTGATAAATGGTCCCTCTCGTCCGACATGGACGTGAACTACATGGTGGTCGCGGAAGCGATGGTGTGAGGGGAATGAGCGGCGCGCGAGCTCTCACCGCTGGGGGCAGTGTCGCATTGACCCATACCGCGGATCTGTCGTTGCGCGGATGGTGTGAGATGTGCAGGTTGGCGGCTGCCGAAAAACGGCTCCTTGGGGTAATGGGTCCCTGCGTGCGCAGGGACGACGCCGAATTTGTTGCGAGAGCATCGCTCCCATGACGTCCGTGCGGTTGACCGGGTTGGGTTCAACTTGCAGGCTGGCCGCGTTGATTTCCTGCTAGCGCCCGTTCGCCGCCCCTATGCTCACCATTGCCAGCCTCTGGATCCCTTTCACGATCATTGCCGCGCTGGGTCAGGTCGCGCGCAATGCGATGCAGCGGTCGTTGACGAAGCCGCTGGGGACCTGGGGCGCGACCAATATCCGCTTCCTGTTCGGCTTTCCGTTCTCGCTGCTGTTTCTCGGCGTGGTGTTGATCGGCACCGGCGATCATCTCGGCTTGCCGCCGACCCTGTTCTGGCCATGGCTGCTGCTCGGCGCGCTCAGCCAGATCGTCGCCACCGGCCTGATGCTGCTCGCGATGAACGACCGCTCCTTCGTGGTGACGACGGCGTATCTGAAGACCGAGGCGATCCAGACCGCGATCTTCGGCTTCGTCTTCCTCGGCGATCACCTGACGTGGCTGAAGGTGCTGGCGATCGTGATCGCGACGATCGGCGTGGTCATCACCGCGCTGCGGCCCGGCGGCGAGAAGAGCTTTGCCGAATTGAAGCCGACCATCACCGGCCTCGTCGCGGCGGCAGCGTTCGCGCTCTCCGCTGTCGGTTTTCGCGGCGCGATCATCAACGTTCCCGGCGTCTCCTTCGTGACTGCGGCCTCGTTCACGCTGGTGCTTGGCCTGTTCGTGCAGACGCTGGTGCTGACGATCTATCTGCTCTGGCGCGCGCCTGACGTGTTGCGGGGAATCCTCAAATTATGGCGCCCGTCGATGCTCGCGGGCTTCACGGGCGCTTTCGCGTCGCAATTCTGGTTCCTGGCGTTCGCGCTGACGGCGGCCGCCAACGTCCGCACGCTCGCGCTGATCGAGGTGCTGTTCGCGCAAGGAGTAGCCTACTACTCGTTCAAGCAGTCGATCGCGCCGCGCGAGCTTGCAGGCATCGCGCTGATCGTGATCGGTGTTGCGGTGCTGGTCGGCGTCTAGTTCCGGTCTTCCGGCAGCGTCGGCAGCGGCGAGACCTCGATGCCTTCCTCGATCAGCGACTTCGCCTCTTCGGGCGAGGCCTCGCCATAGATCGGGCGATGCTCCTTGTCGCCGTAATGCATTGCGCGGGCTTCGTTGGCAAAACGCTCGCCGACATTGTCGGCGTTCTTGACGATGTGATCGCGCAGCTCCTTGAGCTTGGCGCGCAACTCGCGCTCCTGCGCCATCAGCAGCGAGGTCGGTCCTGAGGCCGCAGCGTCGGGTGTCGCGGCCGTCGCGACTGGTTCCGGTGGCGGCGTCGCGCGGCCACGGCCCTTCTTGCCGACGATGCGCGGCGCCATGATCGCCTTGTCGACCTTGGCCGAGCCGCAGATCGGACAGGTCACGAGCTTCCGCTTCACCTGGGAATCATAGGCCGACGAACTCTGGAACCAGCTCTCGAACTCGTGGTTCCGGTCGCAGCGAAGCGCGTAGCGGATCATGCCGATCCCCGCACAAGGTGCAGGTGATCCGGGCCCGCCTTCGGATCGGAGACACCGAAGCGGCGGCCATGCTGGAGCGAAGGGATTGCCCGCCGGGCGGTCTCGACCTTGGCCGGATCGATCCTGGCCATGATGACGCCGGGCTCGACATCGCCCTCGGCGAGGATTTCGCCCCAGGGATCGATGATCAGCGAATGGCCGTAGGTCTCGCGCTTGTTCTCGTGCAGGCCGGCCTGGGCCGCGGCGAAGACGAAGCAGCCGGTCTCGATCGCACGGGCGCGCAGCAGCACGTGCCAATGTGCTTCGCCGGTCTTGCGGGTGAAGGCCGACGGCACCGTGATGAAATATGCTCCGCTTTCGGCGAGTGCGCGATAGAGCGCGGGGAAGCGCACATCGTAGCAGATCGTCAGCCCGATGCGGCCCCAGGGCAGGTCGGAGATCACGGCGGTCTCGCCCGGCTGGTAGTTCGCGGATTCCCGATAGCTCTCGCCGTCCGGCAGCTCGATGTCGAACATGTGGATCTTGTCGTAGCTCGCGAGCACATTGCCCTCGGGCCCGATCAGGAAGGAGCGGTTGACCGCCTTTTCAGCCGAGAAGCGCAGCGCCAGCGAGCCGACATGGAGATGGATCTTCAGCTCCGCCGCGAGCGCGCGATAGGCTTTCAGCGAGGTGTCGTCCTCTTCGCTTTGGAGGTGCTCGAACAATGCCTTGCGGTTCAGCTGCATCATGTTGCTGACTTCGGGCGTCTGCACGTAGTCGGCGCCATTGGCCGCAGCCTGGCGGATCAGCTTGGTGGCCTGCTCGAGGCTCGGCCCGGGCATCAGGCCGGTGCGCATCTGCACCATGGCGGCGGTGAAGGTCCTGACCTCGCTCATGAGACCGCCTTGACGCTTTGGAGCATGCCGTCGAGCTTGCCTTCGCGGTCGAGCGCATAGAGATCGTCACAGCCGCCGACATGGGTGCCGCCGATCCAGATCTGCGGGAAGGTCGAGCCCTGACCGGCGCGGTCGTACATTTCCTGACGCCAGGCCGAGTTCTTGGCGACGTCGAATTCGGTGAAGGTCGCCTTCTTGCGGGTCAGCAGCGACTTGGCGGCGGAACAATAGCCGCAGCCCGGCCTCGTGTAGATCTCGACAGCAGCGGTCATCTCGTCTGGCGCTCTCATGTCATGAAGTCATTGAATTATATGGGACCGGGGCTGCTCTCGACAACCCGGGCAAAGACCAGCACGTCGACCTGGGCGGCCCTGGCGCGGAGCAAGACCCGCGCGCAGGCATCCAGCGTCGCCCCTGACGTGAGGACATCGTCCACGAGGACAATGCGGCGGCCCTGGACCTCGGCCTGACGCTCTGGAGATACCTGGAATGCGCCCTGCACATTGGTGGCGCGCTGGGCCCGCGACAGGCCGATCTGCTGCTCGGTGGCGCGCACCCGGCGCAGCACGTCGCCTCGCACCCTCACTCCGCTCTGCAGGGCGATGACACGCGCCAGAGCTCCGGACTGGTTGTAGCGGCGCCGCCAGGCTCGCCGCCAATGCAGGGGGACGGGCACCAGCATGTCGGCGCCTGTGAGCAGCTCGCTGCCGGCGCGCGCCATCCAGCGGCCCATGGCCGGCGCCAGATCGGTGCGGTCCTGGTATTTCAGCGCATGCACCAAGGTGCGGGCGACGTCGTCATAGCGCACCGCCGCGCGGGCGCGCTGGTAGGCCGGCGGGCTGGCGATCGCTTCCATCGACAGCATGTCGGGACCGGGGTCATACACAAAGGGAATGCCGAGCCGCGGGCAATAGGGCCGTTCGATGAACGACAGCCGCCCCCAGCACGAAGCGCAAACGCCTTCGCCATCGACCGGCTCCTGGCAGGACACGCATTGTGTCGGCAGCGCGATGTCGAGCGCGAGCCGCGCCGCGCGCGACAGCACGTGTCGGCCAGCCGTCCACGCGGCCCGCAACGGCGCGCCGATGGAACGGGTAGGGCCAGCTTCGGTTTCCATGAGGCAAGGCTAGCGCTGCGCGCAGCGGATTGCCAGAAGCGTGGAGATCGGCGTAACCAGCGGCATGGCTCAGACCCCGCAAACCCCGCCCGCCTTGTTCGATCGCGCCTTGCTGAACGCGCGGCAGCGGCGCGCGCAGGCGCTGGGCGAGGTGACATTCCTGCTCGATCGCGTGGCCGAGGACATGTCGGACCGGCTGGCGGCGGTGATGCGCGAGTTTCAGGCGCCGGCTGACCTCTGGACGCCCGGCAGCGGGCTGCCGGCGCTGCGTACACCGCTTCCGTCCATCACACGGATTGCGCCCGATGCGACTGGCGCGGAGGAGCTTCCGTTCGCGCCGGAAAGCCTCGATCTCGTCGTTTCGGCTTTGGCGCTGCAATTCGTCAATGACCTCCCGGGTGTGCTTGCGCAGGTTCGCCGGGCGTTGAAGCCGGACGGGCTGCTGCTCGCCGCGATGATCGGCGGCGACAGCCTCACTGAGCTGCGCCAGGCGTTTGCCGCGGCGGAGGCTGAATGCGAGGGCGGGGTGTCGCCGCGCGTGGCGCCGTTCGCCGACCTCCGCGACGTCGGCGCGCTGTTGCAGCGGGCGGGCTTCGCGCTGCCGGTCACCGACGTCGACCGTGTCGTGGTGCGCTATGGCAATGCGTTCGCCTTGATGCAGGATCTCCGCCGCATGGGCGCGGCCAATGTGCTGATCGAGCGGAGTCGCACGCCGACGCGGCGCGCAACGCTGCTGCGCATGGCCGAAATCTACGCCGAGCGCTTCGCCGATGCCGACGGCCGCATCCGCGCGACATTCGACATCGTGTGGCTCTCCGGCTGGGCGCCGCATGCCAGCCAGCAGCAGCCGCTGAAGCCGGGGTCGGCGAAGGCGAGTCTTGCGGAGGCGGTGAAGAAGGCGGGGAAGGAGTGATCCTCATGGTGAGGGGCGCGTAAGCGCCGTCTCGAACCATGCAGGCCCGGCTCTTGCCGTGTGAGCCCGTGCTCACATCAACAGATCGATCAGGTGCGGGATCAGCGGTATGTCCGCGGGCGGCATCGGATAGTCGCGCAGCTTGTTGGCGCGGACCCAGGCCAGGGTCTGGCCTTCGCGCGCCGTAACTTGCCCTTCCCAGCGCCGGCAGATGTAGAGCGGCATCAACAGGTGAAAGGTCTCATAGCCGTAGCTCGCAAACGTCAGTGGCGCCAGGCAGGGCTCGGCGACGGTGATGCCGAGCTCCTCGTGGAGCTCGCGGATCAGGCTCTGCTCGGGCCGCTCGCCCGCCTCGAGCTTGCCGCCGGGAAATTCCCAGAGGCCGGCCAGCGCCTTGCCCTCTGGGCGCTGCGCGATCAGGACGCGCTTGTCGGCATCGACGAGCGCGCAGGCCACCACCAATGTCAGTTTGAGATCGGCCATGCTGCCTAGGACCGGTAGTCCCCGTTGATCGCGACATATTCCTTGGTGAGGTCGCACGTCATGACGCGGTCGCGGCCCTTGCCGAGCCCGAGCGAGACCCTGATCGCGATCTCCGGCGCCTTCATCGCTTCCGACACCTGCGCTTCGTCGTAAGACGGATCGCGTGCGCCGTTCTTGGCGACGCGGATGCCGTTGAAGGAGATCGAGAGCTTGTCGCGATCGGCCGGCTCGCCGGCCTTGCCGACCGCCATCACCACGCGGCCCCAATTGGCATCTTCGCCCGCGATCGCGGTCTTCACCAGCGGCGAGTTGGCGATAGACATCGCGATCTTGCGTGCGGAGGCCTTGGTCTTGGCGCCTTCGACCGTGATCTCGACCAGCTTGCGCGCGCCTTCGCCGTCGCGAGCCACCTGCTCGGCGAGATTGGCCAGAATCTGGTTGAAAGCCTTGACGAAGGCCTTCAGCCTGGGGTCGCTGGCGCGGCTGATCCGCGGCGCACCGTGTTCGGCGGCCGAGCCGGTCGCGAACGCCAGCAACGTGTCCGAGGTCGAGGTGTCGCCGTCGATCGTCACCGCATTGAAGGTGTCCTCGACGCCGGCCTTGAGCAGCGCCTGCAGGGCCGCGGGCGCGATCGGCGCGTCGGTGAAGATGAAGGACAGCATGGTCGCCATGTCGGGCGCGATCATGCCGGCCCCCTTGGCCATGCCGTTGATGGTGACCTTGGCCTTGCCGAGCTTGACGGTCGCGGTCGCGACCTTCGGGAAAGTGTCGGTGGTCATGATCGCCTTGGCCGCGGCGAGATAGTCGCCGGGCTCGGCGGTCCCGGCGAGACGGCCGAGCACGCCGTCGAACTTGGTCGCATCCAGCGGCTCGCCGATCACGCCGGTCGAGGCCAGGAAGATCTCGCTCTCGCTGCACCCGACCGCCTTGGCCGCGATCTTCGCGGTCAGCGCGGTCGAGGCGCGGCCGGTCTTGCCGGTGAAGGCATTGGCGTTGCCGGAGTTGACCACCAGCGCGCGCGCCTTGCCGCCTTTCAGCTTGGCGCGGCACCATTCGACCGGCGCCGAGGGACACTTCGACTTGGTGAAGACGCCGGCGACCGCCGTGCCCTTGTCCATCACCGCCAGCAGCACGTCGGTGCGGTTCTTGTAGCGGATGCCGGCCTCGGCCGTCGCAAGACGGACGCCCGCGATCACGGGCATGTCGGGGACGGTCTTCGGGGCGAGCGGGGAGACGGAGGAGGACATCGCGGGGCGCCTTGGTGGGGTCTGGACATGCAGATGGCCGGGGGATCCCCCGGCCATTGCGACGTTAGATACTATTGGCGTCCGCGAAGTGACAGCGAATTCTTACTTCTTCGCCGGGGGCGCCATCTTGCTGTCGGACGGCTTGGCAGTGTCCGCCGGCTTCGCATCGGACTTGGCGTCCTTGGACGCATCCGCCGCCGGCTGGTTCAGCCGCTCGACCTTGGCTTCGGTGCGCAGCTTGGCGACATATTCGGCCTGGGCCTTGCGGGTCACGTACTGCTCGATTTGGGCCTTGACCTGCTCGAAATCGGGCGCCTTGCGGTTGCGCTTTTCCTCGACCTTGATGACGTGCCAGCCGAACTGCGACTTCACCGGATCGGAGATCTTGCCGGGCTCGAGCGAGAACGCCACGGCCGAGAACTCCGGCACCATCTGCTCCTTGGTGAAGAAGCCGAGGTCGCCGCCGTCGGCGGAGCCCGGGTCCTTGGACTTCTTCTTGGCGAGCTCGGCGAAATCGGCGCCCTTCTCGAGCTCGGCCTTCACCGCCTTGGCCTCGTCCTCGGTCTCGACCAGGATGTGGCGGGCGCGCACCTCCTGCTCGCCGCTGATCTGCTTGGAGGCCTCCTCGTAAACCTTCTTCATGGCGTCCGGCGTGGTCGCGGCCTTGCCCTCGCTGGCGAGCAGGCTGTCCATCAGGAGGCGATTGCGGGCGAATGCCAGGCGCTTCTTGAACTCCTCGCTGTCGGCGATCTTCTTGTCTTCGGCAGCCTTGCTGACGATCTTCATGTCGATCAGGAAGGACAGGACGTTCTCGTCCTTGGTCGCCGGGTCCATCTGGGCGAGGCTCGGCCCGAGTTCCTCCTCGGCCATGGTGACGTCGCTCTTCTTGATTTCCGCGCCATTGACCTTCGCCAGCACCGGATCATCGGCGGCCCGGAGCGGGCCCGCGAACGCCAGGGACAGCGCCAGAGCGAGGCTCCCAGCCAGGGCGGACGCATGGCGAAAGCGCTGGCCGGTGGTTACCGGGAACGAGGTGGTCATGGAAAATCCTTATGTTGAAGCAGGGGGCTGCTCGAGCGGGGCGGACACTCGCCCAATTCAGGGGGGCTTGGCAACGCGAAAAGTCTGTCAAAATGATGAATTAGCCGCAATGCGCCCGCCGTTGACAAGGCCCTGACCGGGCCATATCTCTGGCCGGTCGCGACCATGGCGATAGCGTTTATTTTGCTGCGTTTTTGGCCGTTGAACCCAGACTTGCCCAATTCCCACCCATATGGCGGACGACCCCCGCAGTCCGGGCTCTGACGCCACGAGGCGTCACGGTGAGTTGATAGGCAGGCGGGTGACAACTTCTTAGGCCAACGCGGTTAATTCGCGAACACAGGAACTAAGCATGATCGGCGCGCTCGCCCGCAAGTTTTTCGGCTCCGCCAACGACCGGCGGGTGAAGGGATATCAGTCCCGCGTCAACGCGATCAACGCGCTGGAGCCCGAGCTGTCAAAGCTCTCTGACGAGGCGCTCAAGGCCCGCACCGCGGAATTCAAGCAGCAGCTCGCGAACGGCAAGACGCTCGACGACCTGTTGGTGCCTGCCTTCGCCACCGTGCGCGAGGCGGCCAAGCGCACGCTCGGCCAGCGCCATTTCGACGTCCAGCTGATCGGCGGCATGGTGCTGCACGAGGGCGACATCGCCGAGATGAAGACCGGCGAAGGCAAGACGCTGGTGGCAACGCTCGCGGTCTATCTCAACGCGCTCGCCGGCAAGGGCGTCCACGTCGTCACCGTCAACGACTATCTCGCCCGCCGCGACTCCGGCTGGATGGGGCAGATCTACGGCTTCCTGGGCATGACCACGGGCGTGATCGTCCATGGCCTCGATGACGCCGAGCGCAAGGCGGCCTATGCCTGCGACATCACCTACGGCACCAACAACGAATACGGCTTCGATTATCTCCGCGACAACATGAAGTACCGGCTCGAGGACATGGTCCAGCGGCCGCATTACTTCGCCATCGTCGACGAGGTCGACTCCATCCTGATCGACGAAGCGCGCACGCCGCTGATCATCTCCGGTCCGCTCGACGACCGATCCGATTTCTACAACACCATCGACAGCTTCCTGCCCAAGCTCGACAAGACCGACTACGACGTCGACGAGAAGCAGCGCACCGTGACGCTCACCGAAGGCGGCATGGAGAAGATCGAGACGCTGCTGCGCGATGCCGGCCAGCTCAAGGGCGAGTCGCTCTACGACGTCGAGAACGTCTCCGTCGTGCACCACATCAACCAGGCGCTTCGCGCCCACACGCTGTTCACGCGCGACAAGGACTACATCGTCCGCGACGACGAGGTCGTCATCATCGACGAGTTCACCGGACGCATGATGCCGGGCCGCCGCTATTCGGAAGGCCTGCACCAGGCGCTGGAGGCCAAGGAGCACGTCCAGGTTCAGCCCGAGAACCAGACGCTGGCCTCGATCACCTTCCAGAACTACTTCCGCATGTACGAGAAGCTCGCCGGCATGACCGGCACGGCCGCGACCGAAGCGGACGAATTGTTCGACATCTACAAGCTGGAGGTGGTGGAGATCCCGACCAACCTGCCGGTCGCGCGCCTCGACGAGGACGATGAGGTCTACCGCACCCAGCAGGAAAAATACCGCGCGATCCTCGCCGAGATCGAGCGCGCGAATGCACGGCTTCAGCCGGTGCTGGTCGGCACGGCGTCCATCGAGAAATCGGAGGTGCTCGCCGAGTTTCTCAAGAAGAACGGTTACAAGCAGATCGATTTCGGCAAGGAGAACGCGCTCGACAAGCTCTATGCCGCGGCCCGCGCCGGCAAGCCGGCCAAGCTGTTCGCGGTGCTGAACGCACGCTTCCACGAGCAGGAAGCCTATATCGTCGCTGAAGCCGGCGTGCCCGGCGCGATCACGATTGCGACCAACATGGCCGGCCGCGGCACCGACATCAAGCTCGGCGGCTCGCTCGAGATGCGCATCCAGCAGGAGACCGCAGGAATCGAGGACGAGGCCGAGAAGGCCAGGAAGATCGAGCAGATCAAGGCCGACATCGCGCATTTCCGCGAGATCGTGCTGAAGGCCGAGGAGACCGTCGAGCTCGAGCCGGCGAAGGGCTCCAAGCCGGCCAAGACCGTGAAGAAGCCCGGCGGCCTCTACATCATCGGCTCCGAGCGCCACGAATCCCGCCGCATCGACAACCAGCTGCGCGGCCGTTCCGGCCGTCAGGGCGATCCCGGCCGCTCCAAGTTCTTCCTGTCGCTGGAAGACGATCTGATGCGCATCTTCGGGTCGGACCGCCTCGACAGCATGCTCCAGCGTCTCGGCCTGCAGGAGGGCGAGGCCATCATCCATCCCTGGATCAACAAGGCACTGGAGAAGGCGCAGCAGAAGGTCGAGGCGCGCAACTTCGACATCCGCAAGAACCTGCTCAAGTTCGACAACGTCCAGAACGACCAGCGCAAGGTGATCTTCGATCAGCGCATCGAGCTGATGAAGGACGAGAGCGTTGCCGAGACCGTCACGGACATGCGCCATGCCTTCATCGACGATCTCGTCGCCAAGCACGTCCCCGAGCATGCCTATGCCGAACAGTGGGATGTTGCCGGGCTCAAGGACGAATTGAAGCGCGTGCTCGATCTCGACCTGCCGGTCGACGAATGGGCCAAGGAAGAGGGCATCGCCGACGAGGAGCTGCTCTCCCGCATCGAGACCAAGGCCGACGAGCACATGGCCGCCAAGGTCGCGCAATGGGGGCCCGACGTGATGCGCTACGTCGAGAAGACCATTTTGCTCCAGACCCTCGACCATCTCTGGCGCGAGCACCTGATCATGCTCGACCATCTGCGCCAGGTCATCGGCCTGCGCGGTTACGGCCAGCGCGATCCGTTGCAGGAGTACAAGACGGAAGCCTTCAATCTCTTCCAGGAGATGAGCGCTCACTTGCGCGAGGCCGTCACGGCGCAGCTGATGCGGGTCGAGATCGTCCCGCCGGAGCAGGAAGCTCCGGCGCTGCCGCCGATGGAAGCGCACAAGTTCGATCCGAACACCGGCGAGGACGAGATGGCGCTCGCCAGCGTTTCGCTCGGCGCCCAGGCCAGCGACGCCGCGCTGCGCGATCCCAAGAACCCCGCCAGCTGGGGCAAGGTCGGCCGCAACGAGGATTGCCCGTGCGGCTCCGGCAAGAAGTACAAGCACTGCCACGGGCGGTATGCCTGATCGGTGATCTCAAGACCTGGCGAACTCGCGTTGCTGTTTGGCCCGCGAGTTCGCCATGCGTTGAATGCTTCCGATGCATTTCCGATGCTGCTGCGTCCGCAGACTGCCGGCGACCGTCGTCGGTCCGGCTGCGCGGCTGAAGGGCCTTCGACACCAGGAAAGCCTATGCTCAAACCGCGAGACGTTCTCCCGGAGAACGCCGTCGGGTAGGCATCCAATCTTCGCCGCTGCTCTTTGTGATCTGAATCACCTCAACAGAGCTCAATCTGTGTTGTGATTGAATCACAATACGCGGTCCAGAAAATTGGAAACCAGACAATGCCCAAACGCGCGCTGCCGACTGCCTTCTGTGCTCTTGCCCTCAGTTTCTTAGCCTGCGGTTCTGCCCCTGCGAGCCAGGTGGTCGGATGGTGGGGCGGAACATGGTCGTGCAACATAGACGGCCGGTCGGCCCGGATGAAATGGGTTGCAGTTGATGACAGTCAGACCACCTGCAACGGCGGCACTTGCACGAGCAGCTCGGGAGTACGCTGGTCGGGCAGCTTCTCGGATAATGGCTCGCGATGGGTGAAGTTGACAAATCCACGCAGCGGAACGCAGGGCGGCGTCTACTTCCACCACGCTGATGGCAATAAATGGTACCTGGCCAAACCGGTGAGCAACAAGGCCGTGGGCTGGACGACCTGGAACGGCCAACGCTATGCCCTCTCGTGCTGGCGGTGATGCATCAAGCGCGGCCTGCTCGTCCTCCACATGGCTGCCGGGCGAGCCCTAAGCGCTGAATAAGAAGGCAACGCTGCACGACGAAGTCGGTTGAAGATGCCGCCTAGGTTGCGCCGTCCGATCAGCCCTATCCGCTCAGGAGACCGCGGGAGCGATGATACAAGTTCCACCCGCGAGTACATTGGGATGACAATCCAAACTCCCCCGCTCCTCGGTCGCAACCCTGCACCTTGAATCTTACCTTCAACTGGTTGCGTTGGAGTTGAAATGTATCGCTGCGAGCGGCAGAACTTCCACCTGCTCGGGGTTGCCATACTTGCTGGACGGAAAGGACTCGCTCCGTACATTGAGATGCGTGACTCTCCCCTGCACAGAGCGGCAGGTGAGTGTGTCCGCCTCGCAAGGCGCCACGCTCGAGTTCACGAAGCCTAATTCGAACTGTCGATCAGGCTCTCCAGCAGCCGCTTGAGCTCGCTCGTCGACTTGTCGCCGTAGCTCTCCAGGATGTGCTCCTCCTGGTCCACCGCGAGCGAGTTGAGCTTCCTGCAGAGCACCTTGCCGCGATCGGAGATGAACATCAGCACCTTGCGGCGATCGTTGGGATCCTGCACGCGATAGACCAGCGTGTCGGAGACCATGCGGTCGATCATCTTCGTCAGGGTCGGATGGTTGAGCAGCACGGCATCCGCGAGTTCGCCCATCGAATGGCCGTTGCCATCCGACAGCACCTTCAGGATGCGCCATTGCTCGACCGGCACGCCCTCCTTGCTCAACCGCAATTCGAGCTGCCGGTTGATCTCCCGGTTGGCTTGCGCGAGCAGGTAGGCGAGATGTTCGGTGATCGGGGTGTTTTCTTTCGACGGTTTTGCCACGGCTAAGACTTCGTCTTGACCCAAATGAGTGAATGTCTTGCAATCGATGCTGCATCTATATGCACTTCAATTCTTGAATATTCAATATTTCCAAAATAGGATCATTGCCCAACAAACGGGCGGAAGCCGCGGCCGCCCGAAGAATGTGCTTTCAGGTCTGGTACCAGGCAGGAGTTGGCGTGCGCGCGACGGTAAATTTCCCGGCTCACGGCGGTCCGGCGTTGCCGCCGTCATTGCTGTTCAGGAATTTGTCGTCACCGGCGGCGGATGTCGACCTGTCGCCATTCGACGCGCAGGTCATGAAGCGCCGCGGCGCGCGCAACAAGCTGCGCATCGGCAATTTCCTCACTTTCACCGGCTCGCCCGGAATCTGGGGGCCGACCTCCACCAACAGCGCAATGTTGGCGGTCGCCGAGATCAACAAGCGCGGCGGCATTCTGGGCCGCGAGCTCGAGCTCACGATCTACGATTCCGGCGGCCCGATCGAAGACGTGGTGCGGCGGGCCGAGCACGCGATCGCCCTCGATGAAGTCGACCTGATCATGGGCTCGCACATCAGCGCGGTCCGCGTCGCGCTGCGCAAGGTCACCGGCAACCGCATCCCCTACATCTATACGCCCGTCTACGAAGGCGGCGAGCGCACGCCCGGCGTCATGGCGATCGGCGAAACGCCGCGGTGGCAGAGCCGGCCGTCGATCCACTGGCTCGCCGAGGTCAAGAAGGCGGCGCGCTGGTATCTGATCGGCAGCGACTACGTCTGGCCATGGCAATCGCATCGCGCGGTCAAGCGCTACATCAAGGAGGCGGGCGGCCAGGTCGTCGGCGAGGAGTTCGTGCCCGTCGGCGAGGACAATCATGAGCCGCATCTGGCCCGCATCCGTGCGGCAAGACCCGACGTGGTGCTGATCTCGCTGATCGGCACCGACAGCATCACCTTCAACCGCGCCTTCGCGGAAGCGGGCCTGGCGACGTCGACGCTGCGGCTTGCGGGCGCGATGGACGAGACGGTGCTGCTCGGCATCGGCGCCGACAACACCGAGAATCTGTTCTGTGCGTCCGGCTACTTCAACTGCATGGCCTCGCGCGCCAACGACGAGTTTCTCGGCGGCTACCAGGCCATGTTCGGCGCCAACGCGCCGCCGGTCGGCTCCGTCGGTCAGTCGAACTATGAGGGGCTGCGTTTCCTCGAATCCGTTGCCAATCGCGCCGGCTCGCTGGCGTTTCGGCCGCTGCTGAAGGCCGCGCGCAACACCGTCTACTCGGCCGGCCGTGGTCCTGTAACTCTTCGCGATGGCCGTGCCGAGATGCCGATGTATCTCGCTGAAGCCGACGGTCTCGACTTCAAGATCATCAAGGCGCTCTGAGAGGCGGCTGCTGATCCGTCGCAGCGGTCTTCGAAATAATACTTGAAAAGGAAAATATTTCCGTCTCTAGTAACGACGCGAAGCCGATCGGGCCGTGCCATGCAGGCGCGAGCAGATGTGGCTTCCGACCAACGCCAGGGATCAAGAAGCCTTCAAGGAGAGCGCCGTGACAGTTGCCCTTCCCACGCCAGCCCAACTTCGCAGTGTCGCCGAGCAATGCGGCCTTTCGCTCACCGATGATGACGTCGCCTCGTTCCGCGGCCTGATGCAAGGCTCGATCGAAGCCTACAACCTCGTTGCCACGATGCCGGACGAGCTGCCGGAGGTGAAATATCCGCGCACGCCGGGCTATCGGCCTTCGGCTGAAGAGAATCCGCGCAATGCCTGGTATCGCAAGTCGACCGTGAAGGGTGCGGCCAGCGGCAAGCTCAAGGGCAAGACCGTCGCGCTCAAGGACAACATCATGCTGGCCGGCGTGCCCATGACCAATGGCTCGTCGACGCTGGAAGGCTATGTGCCCGACTTCGACGCCACCATCGTCACGCGCATGCTGGATGCCGGCGCCGAGATCAAGGGCAAGGTGCATTGCGAGCACTTCTGCCTCTCCGGCGGCAGTCACACCGGCTCCTACGGACCCGTGCACAATCCGCACAAGATGGGCTATTCGGCCGGCGGCTCGTCGTCGGGCTCGGGTGTCGTCGTCGCGCTCGGCGAGGTCGACATGGCAATCGGCGGCGATCAGGGCGGCTCGATCCGCATGCCGTCCTCGTTCTGCGGCATCTACGGCATGAAGCCGACCTGGGGCCTCGTGCCCTATACCGGGATCATGCCGATCGAGATCTACGTCGACCATACCGGCCCGATGACCGCAACGGTCGAAGACAACGCGCTGCTGCTTGAAGTGCTCGCCGGCGACGACGGCTACGATCCGCGCATCAAGGCGCCGAAGGTCGAGGAGTACACCAAGGCGCTCGGCCAGGGCGTCAAGGGAATGAAGATCGGTATCCTCAAGGAGGGCTTCGAGCAGCCGACGGCAGAGGCCGCGGTGAACGAAAGCGTCCGCGAGGCCGCAAAGCGCTTCAAGGATCTGGGCGCCAGCGTGGAGACCATCTCGGTCCCGATGCATCTTCTGGGCGGCGCGATCTGGACCCCGATCGGCACCGAGGGCCTGACCCAGACCATGATGTTCGGCGACGGCTACGGTCTCAGCCGCGGCGATCTGTATTCGACCTCGCTGATGGATTTTCATCGTGGCTGGCGCCGGCAGGCGGACTCGCTGTCCGAGACGACCAAGTTGTTCATGCTGCTCGGCACCTACATCAACAACAATTTCGGTCCCCGCTTCTACGGCAAGGCCCTCAACATCTCGCGCCGGCTGACGGCGGCCTACGACAAGGCGTTCAAGGACTACGATCTGCTCCTGCTGCCGACGACGCCGATGAAGGCCACTAAGCTGCCGGAGCCGAATGCCAGCCGCGAGGAATACGTTGCGCGCGCGCTGGAGATGATCTCCAACACCGCGCCGTTCGACATCACGCATCATCCGGCAATGTCGCTGCCATGCGGAATGGTCGACGGTCTGCCGGTCGGCCTGATGCTGGTCGGACGCATGTTCGAGGAGTCCACCATCTACCGCGCCGCCCACGCCTTCGAGAAGATCGGCGATTGGAAGAAGATGTGAGCGGACCATCAATGCAGACGGGCGGAACAGCAGCGCATGGCTAACGCGTTCGTTGCGGCGTTCGAGATCCTGAGCTTCGGCGCGATCATTGTCCTGATCGTGCTGGGGCTCGGGATCATCGCCAGCATGATGGGCATCTTCAACTTCGCGCAGGGCGAGTTCGTCCTGCTCGGCGCCTACATCACCTATCTCGCCTATGCCAAGGGCCTGCCCATCTGGGCCGGCATGGTCGCAGCGCCCTTCGTGGTCGGCGCGCTCGGCTTCGTGCTGGAGGCGCTGATCATCCGACGATTCTATGCCGCGCCGATTGTCGCCATGCTCGGCACCTATGCGCTCGGCCTGATCATCCGCGAATCCGTGCGCGGCCTGATCGGCGGCTTTTATCTCACCGTGCCGGAGCCGATCGGCGGCTCGATCGATATCGGCGCCATGCACATCTCGGCCTGGCGCTTCACCATCATCGTCATCACGCTCCTGGTGATGGGCGCCTGCTATCTGCTGCTGTCGCGCACGAGCTTTGGCCTGCGCGTGCGGGCGACGCTGGAGAATCCGTCGCTGGCACGTGCCTCCGGCATCTCAACGCCATTGATCTACGGCGCGACCTTCGCCTTCGGTGCGGCGCTTGCCGGGCTTGCCGGCGCGCTGATCGTGCCGGTGTTCAGCCTGTTCGCCGATCTCGGCCTGCGCTTCCTGATCCAGGGCTTCGTCGCGGTCATGGTCGGTGGTGTCGGCTCGTTCATCGGACCGGTTGCCGGTGCCGGCGTCATCGGTACGCTCAGCGCCGCGCTGCCCTGGGTGATGGCGCCCGTCGTCGCCGACGTCCTCGTCTTCGTCCTCGCCATCGTCTTCATCAAATTCCGCCCGCAGGGCCTCATCGCTGGAAAAGGGGTTTAATCACATGTTCGATCGTACTCAGCTCACGCGACGTCGCTTTCTTTCCAATTTCGCATTTGCTTCCGGAGCCGTCGCAACCGGCGTCGGCAGCTGGGTGATCCCGGCGCCCTGGGCCAACGCGGCCGAGGGCCCGATCAAGGTCGGCATCGCCACCGATCTCACTGGTCCGATCGCCTATGCCGGCAACGCTGACGCCAACGTCGCCAAGATGGTGATCAAGGAGATCAACGCCGCCGGCGGCCTGCTCGGCCGTCCGCTCGAGCTCTACATCGAGGATACCGCCTCCAACGAATCCGTCGCGGTCGGCAACGTGCGCAAGCTGATTCAGCGCGACAAGGTCGACATGGTGCTGGGCGGCATCACCTCGTCGATGCGCAACGCGATCAAGGACCCGATCGTGGCGCGCGGCAAGACGCTCTACATCTACCCGCAGCTCTACGAGGGCAAGGAGTGCACGCCCTATCTGTTCTGCACCGGCCCGACCCCGGCGCAGCAATGCGACGAGTTCATCCCCTGGCTGATCAAGAACGGCGGCAAGAAGTTCGCGCTGCCGAGCGCCAACTACGTCTGGCCGCACACGCTCAACGTTTACGCGCGCAAGGTGATCGAATCCAACGGCGGCGAGGTCGTGTTCGAAGAATATTATCCGCTCGACCAGGTCGATTTCTCATCGACCGTCAACCGCATCATCTCCAACAAGGTGGACGTGGTCTTCAACACCGTCATCCCGCCCGGCGTCGGCCCGTTCTTCAAGCAGCTCTATGAGGCCGGCTTCCTCAAGAACGGCGGGCGGCTCGCCTGCGTCTACTATGACGAGAACACGCTCAACATCAACCAGGCCGCCGAGATCGAAGGCCTCGCCAGCTGTCTCGATTACTTCAAGGTGCTGACCAAGGAGAACCCGTTCGACGCCAAGATCCAGGCCGCTTACGAGAAGGACTTCCCCGGCAACTTCCTCTTCGCTGCCGGCAGTGCCGCGACCGGCACCTATCGCGGTCTCAAGCTGTGGGAAGCTGCGGTCAAGGAAGCCGGCAAGATCGACCGCGAATCGGTCGCGGCCGCGCTCGATCACGCCAAGATCGCCGAGGGTCCCGGCGGACCCGCCGAGATGGTTCCGGGCAAGCGGCACTGCAAGATGAAGATGTACACCGCGGTCGCCAAGGGCGGAAACTACGAGATCGTTGCGCGCAGTAGCGGCCTCGTCGATCCCAAGGAATGCTGACGCGCGCCGCTCGTCACCTCTCCCCCCGGGGGGAGAGGTGCAGTGCCCGCCGCAAGGTGCTTTAACTCGGAATGCTGAAGTTCATGGGTGCAGCCAAGCAAGCGATCCACGCCGCCGTCGTGGATGAGGCGGATGTTTCGGTGGCAGAAGGCGTGCCAGCCGAGCGACCGACCGCACGAAAAGTCCTGCCTATCGTCGAGGGCGTCGTGCTCGTCGCGGCGCTGCTCGCGCCGCTGGTGCTGCAGGACTATCTCACGGTGTTCGCGACGCGCGTCATCATCCTGGCACTGTTCGCATTGTCGTTCGACCTGGTCTGGGGCTATGCCGGCATCATGAGCTTCGGACAGGCCCTGTTCTTCGGCTCGGCCGGCTACGGCGTGGCGCTGCTCGCGCGTGACCTCAACGTCACCAACATCCTTCTGGTGCTGCCGGCGGGCACGCTGATCGGCCTGACCTTCGCGCTGCTGCTCGGCGGCTTCCTGCTGCTGGGCCGGCATCCCTCCAGCGTCATCTTCGTCTCGCTCGGCACATTGACCGGCTCCTACGCCGCCGATCGCCTCGCGCGCGGCTGGTACTATCTCGGCGGCCAGAACGGCATCCCCTCGATCGCACCGATGTCGCTCGGCAGCTATGATTTCACCGAGGGCCCCGCCTTCTACTATCTGGTGCTCGGCATCCTCGTCGTGGTCTATCTGCTGTGCCGTTTCCTGGTGCGCTCGCAATTCGGTCTTGCGCTCGCCGGCCTGCGCGAGAACGAGCAGCGCATCGCCTTCTTCGGCTACAAGGCGCAGCATCTGAAAGCGATCATCTTCACCATCGGCGGGGCCGTCGCCGGTCTCGCCGGCAGCCTCTATGCCTTTCACGAAGGCTTTGTCTGGCCCAACATGGTCGGCGTCGTGGTCTCGACCCAGGTCGTGCTCTACGTTCTGTTTGGCGGCTCCGGCACGCTGATTGGTGCGGTGATCGGTGCCATCATCGTCGAGGGCGTCAGCTTCTGGCTCTCGGACAATTACCGCGACATCTGGCCGATCATCCTCGGTCTGCTGCTGCTGCTCGTGATCCTGTTCCGCCCGCTCGGCCTGATCAGCTTCGTGCTCGGCGAGCGCGAGCGCGTCGGCAGCTTTGGCGCCAAGCCGAAGGAGAAGCGCAATGCCGCTCCTTGAAGCCGCCGGCGTCAAGAAAGTCTTCGGCAAGCTGACCGCGCTCGATGGCGCCTCGCTCACCGTCGGCGAGAACGAATTCCACGGCCTGATCGGCCCGAACGGCTCCGGCAAGAGCACGCTGATGAAGTGCATCGCCGGCGCCGAGGTGCCGACGCAGGGCAAGGTGTCGTTCGTCAACACCGACATTACCGAGTTCACGCCGACCGAGCGCGCCCGCGCCGGCATGAGCCTGAAATTCCAGATCACCTCCGTGCTGCCGTCGCTGACGCTCTACGACAACATCCTGCTCGCGCTGCAGGCGCAGTGCTCGCTGCTCGATCTCGTGTTCTCGCGCACGCGCGGGCTCCTGCACGACCAGGTCATGACCATGCTGACCCAGTTCCGGCTCGCCGACCGCGCCTTCGAGGCGGCGGCGGCGTTGTCGCACGGCCAGCAGCAATGGCTGGAGATCGCGATGGCGCTGGCAGGCAAGCCGAAGCTGCTGCTGCTCGACGAGCCGACCGGCGGCATGAGCCTGGAGGAGCGCCGCGTCACCGGCGAATTGCTGCAGCCGATCAAGCAGCATTGCTCGCTCGTCATCGTCGAGCACGACCTCGATTTCATCCGCGACATCTGTGATCGGCTGACCGTGCTTGACCAGGGCAAGGTGCTGGCATCCGGCACGGTGTCCGAGATCCAGGCCAACAAGTCCGTCCAGGAGATCTATCTGCGCCGTGCCTGAATTTTTGGACATCAAGCATCTCGACGCCGGCTACGGCCGCAGCCAGGTCCTGTTCGACGTCAACCTCGGCATTCCCTGGCGCGGCGGCGTCGCCGTGCTCGGGCGCAACGGCGCCGGCAAGACCACGCTGATGAAGACCATCGTCGGCGAATTGCCGGCGTGGAAGGGCGAGGTCGCCTTCGACGGCCGCGACATCAGCCGCCGCGCCACCCAGGAGCGCGTGCGCGCCGGCATCGGCTACGTGCCGCAGGAGCATTCGGTGTTCGCGCGCCTGTCGGTGCGCGACAATCTCGCCGTCGGCTCGCTCGCGCGCAAGGATGCCTCTGCCGTCGACCGCGTGCTGACGATTTTCCCCAAGCTCGGCCAGCGCCTCGACCAGCCTGCCGGCACGCTCTCGGGCGGCGAGCGCAAGATGCTCGCCATCGGCCGCGCCATGCTGGGCGATCCGAAGCTGCTGCTGCTGGACGAGCCCACCGAAGGCGTCTGGATCGGCGTCATCGAGGAGATCACCGAACGCCTGATCGATCTCGCCAAGGAGATCGCCGTCATCATCGTCGAGCAGCACCTCGACCTGGCGCTGCGCGTCGCCGACTACGCCTACGTGCTCGACCGCGGCCGGGTCGCGCTGCAAGGCGAGGCGGGCGAGGTGAGAAGCAATCCGGAGCTGATGCGCTATCTGGCGCCGTAGGCGCCAGTTGTTCGTGAGTGAGCCGCTGTGCTCGCTGCCCACTTCGACTGTCATGCCGCCGATGGCGGGGCACCCAGTACGCTGCGGCTTCTCGGTTCAACCACAAGCGTCTCTGGAAGGCTCATCGCCCGCCTTCGCGGGCGATGACAGTGCGAGTGTGGAGCGAAACCGAAAGTCGCCCGCTACCTCACCGCCCCAAAGCGGCTCTCGAACGAGTTCGACTGCACCACCGGAGCGGCGCCCATGATCTGCGTCGCTTCACTCGCGCCATCGCTCACCGACGGCTTCAGCGCGGGGCGCGTCTGGGCGAGACGCGTGTCGGGCTTCGCCGGCTCGGCGGGCTTGGCCGCAACGATCGGCTTCGGCGCCTCCTTCGCGGCATCCTTGGACTTGTCGTGCCCGGGCACGAACCGTGTCACGGCGGCTTTGAGCCGCGACGCCGCGGTTGGCGGATTCGGCGTCGTGGTGGCCGGAGCGACCGAGGCGGTGGTTTGCGCCGGCGGCGTGGTCGCCGTCGTCTCCGACGAGCCGATGCCCATCTTGCGTCCGAGATTGGAGAAGAAGCCGCCGCCTTGTGATTTCTCCTGGGATTTATTCGCCAGCGCAGCATTGGCAACGCGGGTGCTGGCGGGCGCGTTCACCGCGACGACCGGCTCTTCCTGCGATGCAGGCGCGGATGCCACGGCGTCGAGATTCGGCTTGGGCGGGTTGACGTGGCTGGGGATCGTGCCGGGCGCCTTCGCCATCGCCAGCATCTGCAGCGTGGTGCCTTCGGCGCTCTCGGACAGGCCGGTCGAGCCTTCCGGAATCTTCGCGGCGAACACCTTGTTCATGCCGCCGTCGATGCCGGTGTTCAGGCGCGCCACGGGCGTGCCCTTGGCGACAAGCCTTGCGTATTCGGCCTCGTCCTTCGCCTGCTTCTGGCGGACAGCGCTGGCGATCTCCTCGGGGATCACATAGGCCGGGCATTTCGCCGAGGCGTCGAACACGGGGTCACGCTTGGCGTCCGCAGGCTTTGCCGCATCGAAGACGTATTTCTTCTCGCAGAAATCGACCTTCGGCTCCTGCCGCGTCACCTCGAAATGATCATAGCCTTCCTTGATCATCTTCCAGAACGGCATGTTCGGGTTGTTCCGGTGCCTGGCCATGTTCACCGGCGTCATCTTGAACGGATAGGCCTGCAGCTGGAATGCCTTCTGGCCGCCGAAGAAGGATTCGCGCCCCAGCGAATAGATCTCCGCGATCTGCTCGTCGGTCATCGCGTAGCAGCCGCGCGAGGAGCAATCGCCATGCACCATCAGCTGCGAGCCGGTGCGCCCCAGCGCCTTGTCGAACGCGTTCGGGTAACCCGTGTTGAACGACAGGTAATAGGCCGATTGCGGATTCATCTGGCTCGGATTGATCGAGTAGAATCCCTCCGGCGCCTGCCGGTCGCCTTCGCGCACCTTCGGTCCGAGGTCGCCCGACCAGCGGCAGATCGGATAGGTCTTGAGCAGGGCGAACTGGCCGCTCCGTGTCTGCTTCCAGATCTCGAGCTCGGCCTCCTGCTTGAACAGCCGGACCAGGATCGGCGATTGCAGGTCCATGTCCTTCTCGGCCATCGCGGCGATCAGCTTCGGCGGCACCGGCTGGTTGGCCTTGGCGTTGGTCGCGAGCGAGACCTGGTCGGTGTTGCAGCCCGAGAGCAGGACGCCGGCCGTCATCAGCGCAACCGAAGCCAAGAGCGCGCGAGCAAGCGAACGAGAAATCAAGATCGACCCCACACCGTGCCGGGCAGCGAGCGCAAACCCCAATCGTTTGGAGCACGATCCGACCGGATGACCGGGCCCGCCTGGGACGGGTTTTTCAGACCACGCTCCAGCGCTTATGCCCTGAAGCCATTGATTAAAATTCTAACCTCTGGGTCATGTGGTCGCAACCCGAGCGGGGATCACGAGGGCGTTGGCCCAGTGGCATGGTCAACGAAGACTGAATGGACGCGACTTTGGGCCGGACTTGGGCTTTTCGGGCCCATCACCACTCAGATCGCCGATTTGGGCAAAAAAAGGGTTAATGCGGGGTTACCTGGCCCGGCCCGACATTCCGGTTTCGCCCTTTGGACGCCCGGAATGACGGCCCAATGCCAAATCAGCCCAGTTTCCGGCCGATCTCCAGGAATTTCTGCCGCCGCTGCTTGCGGATGGCCTCGCCATCAAGCCCGCGCAGCTCGTCGAAGGCCTTGGCGATCGCATCGCCCGTGGTGGCGATCATGGCGGCGGGGTCGCGGTGGGCGCCGCCGACCGGCTCCTTCAGGATGGCGTCGATCACCCCGAAGCGGAGCATGTCCTGGGCGGTGATCTTCATGTTGTTGGCGGCTTCCTGCGCCTTGGTGCCGTCGCGCCAGAGGATGGAGGAGGCGGCCTCGGGGGAGATCACGCTGTAGATGGCGTGCTCCAGCATCAGCACCTTGTTGGCGGTGGTGATGGCGATGGCGCCGCCCGACATGCCCTCGCCGGTGATGATGGCAACGTTCGGCACGGTCAGTGCCAGGCACGCATCGGTCGAGCGCGCGATCGCCTCGGCCTGGCCGCGCTCCTCGGCGCCGATGCCGGGATAGGCGCCTGCCGAATCGGCGAGCGACAACACGGGCAGGCCGAACCGCTCGGCCATCTCCATCAGCCGCACGCATTTGCGATAGCCTTCCGGCCGGGCCATGCCGAAATTGTGCCGGATGCGGCTCTCGGTGGAATCGCCCTTTTCCTGGCCCATCACGCAGATCGGCTCGCCACGGAAACGGCCGAAGCCGGCGACCAGCGCCTCGTCCTCGCCGAACTTGCGGTCGCCGGCGAGCGGGGTGAATTCGGTGATCAGGCCCTTGATGAAGTCGTTGAAATGCGGGCGCTGCGGATGCCGCGCCACCAGCGTCTTCTGCCAGGGCGTCAGGTTCTGATAGAGGTCGGCCAGCGCCTGCGCCGCCTTGTCCTCGATGCGCGAGACTTCCTCGGCAATGTCGGTGCCGGAGGCTGCCATGGCCCGCAGCTCGTCGAGCTTGGAATCGAGCTCGGCAACGGGCTTTTCAAAGTCGAGATAGCTGCGCATCTGGTCTTGCATCAACTCAATATAGGGAGGACGGGGCGAGGCGGCGAAGCGGATTTAGATTGTCGGAAAGAAGTGTAGCTTCTTCAATGGGTTGACCTGTGCGCTGCGAGCGAGCCCGCCAATCAGTCGAAAGGCCCCGGCTCTTTCTGCGGAGAAGTGGCCGAAGTCAAGGCGGTTTCATGGGTCGCCCCTGGCCCGGATGAAGCGCGGCGCAACCCGGGGGGTCTACCCGCAAGGTGAGAATCCCGGATTTCGCTGCGCTCCATCCGGGCTACGGAAAACTCACTTCTCCGCCAGCGGGTGCAGGTCGCGCACGAGGCTCTTCAGCCGTTCCTCGACCACATGGGTGTAGATCTGGGTCGTGGAGATGTCGGTGTGGCCGAGCAGGGTCTGCACGATGCGCAGGTCCGCGCCATTGTGCAGCAGATGGCTCGCAAAGGCGTGGCGCAGCACGTGCGGAGACACCAGCCGGGCCTGCAGGCCCGATGCGACCGCGAGCTCCTTGAGGTCGCGGGCAAAATGCTGCCGCGTCAGATGCCCGCTTTCGCCGAAGGACGGGAATAGCCATTTCGAGGCGGCCAAGCTGTTCTTCTTGTCGCCCTTGGCGGCTTCCGTCGCGGCGAGATAATCGGCCATCGCCTGGCGCGAGGCCTCGTTCAGCGGCACCAGCCGCTCCTTGTTGCCCTTGCCGCGCACCACGATCATGCGTGCATCACGCTTGGCCGCCGAGCGCGGCAGCGCCACCAGCTCGGAGACGCGCAGGCCCGTGGCATAGAGCACCTCGAGCAGGCAATAGAGCCGCAAGCTTCGCATCCGTTTCGATGGAGAGGCGTCTTGCGCCTCGCTCAATTCCTTGGCGCGGCGAAGCATGCGATCGACGTCTGCGATCGACAGCACCTTTGGCAGTCCGCGGCCGCGCTTGGGGCCGGACAGGATCGCGGCGGGATCGTCGGTCCGGATGCGCTCGTTCAGCAGGAAGCGATAGAGATGCCGCATCGCCGACAGCCGACGTGCGACGCTGGTGGATTTGAAGCCGCGGGCGTCGAGGTGGGCAAGATAGTCGCGCAGCGTTTGCGTCTCCGCATCCGCAAAATTGTGGCCGGCTCGGCCCAGGAACTCCGAGAAATCGGCGAGGTCGCGGCGATAGGCATCGAGCGTGTTGGGCCCGGCACCTTGTTCCGCGGCGAGCATGTCGAGGAACAGGCCGATGAGCTTGGTGTCTGAGGGCTTGGTGCGCATGCCCCGGAGGCTAGCTCCTATTTCTTGAGAAACTTATCCGGCGGGATCGTCACGATCATCTCCCGCGACTTGGGACTGACGAAATTCGCCAACGCGAAAACCGCGGCGTAGACGATGCCTGCGATCACGGCGACGACCGTCAGGAAGCGGAACAGGCTGGGCATCGGCGAGATCTCGGAGACGGGGCCGGACGGACAAATTAATCAATGAAATCATCCAACATGTTCGTCCTTTCATGGCAAGAGTCCTCTGGCGAGGGCCCCTGTGGGGTCGTATAGGTGGCCGAAGCCTGCTGCCTTTGGCGGTAGATCGAGCGAGATCCGATCGAGCGAGACATGTCCGACGCCGCGTTGCCGCTTCCTGCTTCGCCCGAGGCCGACATCCTGTCGGCGCTCGGTGCGCGCTCGATCGTGCTCGTCGGCATGATGGGGGTGGGCAAATCCACCATCGGCCGCCGCCTGGCGACCCGCCTCAAGCTGCCCTTCGTCGATGCCGACACCGAGATCGAGGCGGCAGCCGGCATGACCATACCGGAAATCTTCGAGCACCACGGCGAGCCGCATTTCCGCGACGGCGAGGCGAGGGTGATCGCGCGCCTGCTCGAGAGCGGACCCGTGGTGCTGGCGACCGGCGGCGGCGCGTTCATGCGGGAGGAGACGCGCACGCGCATCGCGGCGAAAGCGATCTCGATCTGGCTGAGGGCGGACCACGACGTCATCATGCGCCGCGTGCGCCGCCGTGCCGACCGTCCGCTGCTCCAGACCGCCGACCCCGAAGGAACCGTGGCCCGCCTCCTCGCCGAGCGCGAGCCGGTCTATGCCGATGCCGACCTCACCATCGCCTCGCGCGACGTGCCCCACGACAAGATCGTCGAGGAATGCATCGAGGCGCTGCACGCCCGCCTCTGCGGCGGACACGCCGCCCAACCACCTGCCGACGTTGCGAGTGCGTTAAGATGACTGCGCCATTGAAGCATTCCGATCCGGTCAAGGTGGACGTCGCGCTCGGCGATCGCGCCTATGACATCGTCATCGGCCGCGGCGTGCTGGCCTCGGTCGGCGAACGGCTCGCGCGCCTGCGCCCCGGTGTCCGCACCGCGATCGTGACGGATCGCACCGTTGCGAAGCACTGGCTCGAGCCGACCGAAGCTTCGCTCGCCGCCAGCGGAATTCCGACCTCACGCATCGTGGTCGAGGAAGGCGAAATCTCCAAGACCTACGCCGGCCTCGAGAAGGTCAGCGAGGCCCTGATCGCCGCGAAGATCGAGCGCAATGATCTCGTCATCGCGCTCGGCGGCGGAGTGGTCGGCGATCTCGCCGGCTTTGCGGCCGCGATCCTGCGCCGCGGCGTCGATTTCGTGCAGGTGCCGACCTCCCTGCTGGCGCAAGTCGATTCATCCGTCGGCGGCAAGACCGGCATCAACTCGCCGCAGGGCAAGAACCTGCTCGGGGCCTTCCACCAGCCGGTGCTGGTCATTGCCGACACCGCCGTGCTCGACACGCTGTCGCCGCGCCAATTCCGGGCTGGCTACGCCGAGGTCGCCAAGTATGGCGTGCTGGGCGACGAGGCCTTCTTCACCTGGCTGGAGAAGAACCATTCCGACATCGTCAAGGGCGGCGCGGCCCGCGAGCACGCCATCGCGACCTCGTGCCGTGCCAAGGCGGGGATCGTCGCGCGCGACGAGCGCGAGACCGGCGAACGCGCGCTGCTCAATCTGGGCCACACTTTCGGTCATGCCCTGGAGGCTGCGACCGGCTTCTCCGATCGCCTGTTCCACGGCGAGGGTGTCGCGATCGGCATGACGCTGGCGGCACAGTTCTCGGCGAAGCTCGGCATGATCGGCGAAGCCGACGCAGCGCGGGTCGAGCGTCATCTGATCGAGGCGGGGCTGCCGACGCGCTTGCAGGACATCGCGGGCTTCGCGCAGGAAGGACTCGCCGATGCCGACGCGCTGATGGGTCTGATGGCGCAGGACAAGAAGGTCAAGCGCGGCAAGCTCACCTTCATCCTGCTCGAAGCGGTGGGACGCGCGGTGATCGCGAAGGACGTCGAGCCGGCGCTGGTGCGGGATTTCCTGAAATCGAAGCTGTCGCAATGATGGCGGGATCGTCCGGACATGCCGCCCACACGGAAGGGCGGACGGTCACGGCGGTCGCGAGGCAAACATGAGTTCGATCTCGATCAATCTGCTGCTTGCGGTCCTCTTGCTCGCTGCCAACGCGTTTTACGTGGCGGCGGAGTTCGCACTCGTGAAGAGCCGCGGCTTCCGCGTCAAGGCCATGGTCGAGCAGAACCGCTTCGGCGCGCACCTGCTGCAGGCCATGATGGGAAACATCGAATCCTATCTCGCCTGCTGCCAGCTCGGCATCACCATGGCCTCCCTCGGGCTCGGCTGGATCGGCGAGCCGACCGTGTCTGCGCTGCTGAGCCCGGTCCTCAGCCCGCTCGGACTGTCGGAAGCCACGCTGCACTTCACCTCGTTCGTGGCGGGTTTCCTGGTTTTCTCTTCGCTGCACATCATCATCGGCGAGCAGGTACCGAAGACGCTTGCGATCAGGGAGCCGATGCCGGTGTCGCAGTGGATCGCGTATCCGCTTCATGTGTCCTATCTCGTGTTCTATCCGCTGAGCTGGTGCCTCAACACGGCCTCGGGCGCGATCCTGCGTCTGATCGGAGTCCAGGAGTTTTCGCAGCACGAGATCCTGACGGATTCGGAGATCGAAGGCCTGGTTGAGGAATCGGCCGTGCACGGCAAGATCGAGAGCGGTGAGGCCGAGTATATTCACAACGTCTTCCGCCTCGGCGAGCTGACCGTGTCCGACGTGATGGTTCACCGCACCGCCATGGTGATGATCAATGCCGACCTGCCGCCGGAAGAGCTGGTGCGGGAGGTGCTGGCTACCGAGTACACACGCATTCCGCTGTGGCGCGAGAAGTCGGAGAACATCATCGGCATTCTGCACGCCAAGGATCTGCTGCGGGCCATCCGCGCGTCGGAGGGCGACACGTCGCGCATCGACGTCACCACCATCATGCTGCCGCCCTGGTTCGTGCCGGAGATGCGGCCGATCTCCCAACAGCTCAAGGCGTTCCGACGCCGCAAGACGCATTTCGCGCTGGTCGTGGACGAGTACGGCGAGGTCGAGGGCCTCGTGACGCTCGAAGACATCTTGGAGGAGATCGTCGGCGATATCTCCGACGAGCACGATGTCGTGGTCGCAGGCGTGCGCCGCCAGCCCGATGGCTCTGTCGTGGTCGACGGCTCGGTCCCGATTCGCGATCTCAACCGCGCGCTCGACTGGCATCTGCCCGATGAAGAGGCAACGACGGTCGCCGGCCTCGTCATTCACGAGGCGCGATCGATCCCCGACCGCGGCCAGAGCTTCACCTTCCACGGCTTCCGCTTCCGTGTCCTCCGCCGCGAGCGCAACCGCATCACCGCGCTCCGTATTTCACCGGTGCCGCGCGAGACCGAGCTGGAAGAGGCCAAGCCGAGGCGGGCCGGCACGTCGTTTTGACGCAGCAGATTTGGTCGTCGGAGTTTCCACATCGTCATGGCCGGGCCTGACCCGACCATCACGTCTACGCTGTTGCGCGAATGAACGTGGGGCGCACGGGTCCAGCCCGGGCATGACGAACGATTCAATTATGTGAAAGCTCGTCCGGGACGGGAGGGCAGCATCAGCCTTCCCCCGGCGCTTGTGCCTGGATCGCGAGCGCATGCACGCCGCCGGAGAGTTCCGCGGCCAGCGCCGAATTTATCATGCGATGGCGGTCGACCCGGCTCTTCCCTTTGAAGGCATCAGACACGATATAGACGCGAAAGTGCGTCTCGCCGCCCGCCCGATGGCCGGCGTGCCCCTCATGCAAATGTGACTCGTCGACGACTTGCAGGCTTTCCGGCGTGAAAGCTTCCTGCAACTTGTTGCTGATAGTGTCTTTCATAGCCATGTGTGCCATTAAGGTGCGCGATCGCACTCCGTCAATACCCGGACGTCCAAGGTCATTGCGACCGGGTGCTCAGCGAATTGCAATGTCAAGACTTGAAGGTTTTTGCATTGCGTAGTCAAAGTCAGCCATGCCGATCGATTCATCAAAGTTCTTCGACTCCATCCGCGTCAAGCCGCGCGGCAAGCAGCCGGAAGTGAAGCCGCGCGACACCGCCGTCAATTGCGAGTGGGCGGGCTGCGCGAACAAGGGCTCGCATCGGGCGCCCAAGGGGCGCGAGAACCAGCGCGAGTATTGGCATTTCTGCCTGGATCATGTGCGCGAGTACAACCAGAACTACAATTTCTTTTCCGGAATGAATGCCGACGCCGTCGCGCGCTACCAGAAGGATGCGCTGACGGGCCACCGCCCGACCTGGAAGATGGGCGCCAATGGCGGCAAGAAGAATGCGGAAGCCGAAATCGACATGGCGTCCGATCCGTTCAGCATGTTCTCGGAGATCAATGGCCGCGCCAACTGGCGGAAGGGTCCCGAAGCCCAGCCCAAGGCCGAGACGCGCAAGGTGATGAATGCCGAGCGCAAGGCGCTCCAGGTCATGGGCCTCGGCCCCAGCGCCACGCTCGCCGACGTCAAGACGAAGTACAAGGCGCTGGTCAAGCAGCACCACCCCGACGCCAATGGCGGCGACCGCTCCACCGAAGATCGCCTGATCGAGATCATCAAGGCGTACAATTATCTGAAGACGGTGGTTCGGGAGGCGTAGGGTGCGGCAGGCGCCTTGCTTCCACGCATGCTTTCCAAGCTCATAATGAATGCCGTCCACCCGGAAGCGGACGGCACCATCAACGTCACCTCACCCGGCAGACGCGGACGCGCTTGACGATGCGACGCCCGTGATAGCCGCGCTTGACGACCGTGCGTACGGTGCAGACTCGTCGCGGAGCGTAATGATAGCGAGCGTTCACGACGTCCGCCGAGACCGCAGCGCCCGGGATCGGATGAGCCGTCAGCGCATGGGCTGGCATTGCGAGTGACGACAGAGCGAGCAGCGTTCCTGCAGCGAGGGCGTAGGAGAGTTTCTTCATTACCGTTCCTTTGTTGCCTGCCCCTGAGAAGGCATTCGTTGGGGCAAGCATGAATGCGCAGCGCGCGTTATCGTTCCGGATCGCCTGCTGAAACCTTCGTCATGCTCGCAGAATGCCCGGTGATGGATTCGGCAGGCCGGAGGTCGCTCGCGATCAGTCCGCAGGCATCGCGCCCACATAGGACGAGCTCGGCCTGATCAGGCGCCCGGTCCGCTGCTGCTCGCGCGCATGCGCGGTCCAGCCTGCGGCGCGCGCGACAGCGAAGACCGGCGTGAACGCCTGCCTCGGAATCGCCAGCGCATCGAGCAGGATCGCGGTGAAGAACTCCACATTGGTCTCCAGCGGCCGATCCGGATTCTTCTTGCGCAGCGCGCTGCGGATATAGGCCTCGACCTCGCCGGCAAAGGGCAGGTCGGCGCCGTCCGCCGCGAGCCGCTCGATCGCAGCCTTGAGCACGTCGGCGCGCGGATCGCGCACGCGATAGACGCGATGGCCAAAGCCCATCAGCCGTTCGCCGCGCGCGAGCGCTGCATCCACCCAGGGCCGGATGCGATCGCTTGAGCCGATCGCATCGAGCATTTCCAGCACCGGCTCCGGCGCGCCGCCATGCAGCGGGCCGGTGAGCGCGCAATAGCCGGCGGTGATGGCGGCGAACAGGTCGGCCTGAGTCGAGGCCACCACACGCGTCGTAAAGGTGGACGCATTCATGCCGTGATCGCAGACCGTCACGAGATACGCGTCGAGCGCCGCGACCTCGCGCGGCTCCGGCGAGGAGCCGCGCAGCATCCGCAGCGTATCGGCGGCATGGCTCGCATTCGGATCGGGCGCGACCGGCTCGAGCCCCTTGGCGCGGCGAACCAGCGCGCCCGCGATCATCGGCAACGCGCCGACGATGGTCGCCTCGTGCGCCAGCCCGTTCTCTGCACGAAGCCCCGCGACGCCTGCGCGAAACCCGTCGACGATGCCCATGCCGCGCGTCGCCGGCAGGAGGTCGCCGAGCCGTGCGAAGGCGCGCTCGCGCGCCGTGCCCAGGCTTGCCCGCACATTGGCTTCGCTGAGATTGCTCTTGCTGGCGCCGTTCCAGAGCCGGGCAGTGACGCCTTCAAAGCTGGACTGGCTTGCCAGCCGGCCGACATGCTCGCCGGCGATGATCAGCTCGCCGCGCTCGCCGTCGACGTGACTCAGCACGGTCTCGGCCGCGGGAACGCCGTCCAGCCCGATCTGGCTTTTGGTGAGGTGGATGTTCATGGCCCAAATCTCCCTTTTGCATCGCACGCAGGGGAAAGGTCAGGCCTCTCGACACATTGATCAATCTTGATTACATAAATCAACATGAAAAATTCTTCGGCGCTCTACTTGTCTGCCCGGGAAGCCGCCGCCGAGCTCGCGGTTTCCCCGGCCACCCTCTACGCCTATGTCAGCCGCGGCCTGATCCGCTCCGAGCCGACGCCGGACTCCAGGAAGAACCGCTACCGCGCCGAGGACGTCCGCGCGCTGAAGGAGCGCCGCGTGCCGTCGCCGGAGCCGCGCGGACTGCGTAGCTTCGATGCCGACCTGCCGGTGATGGACACCGAGATCTCGACCATCACCGAGGAGGGTGCGATCTACCGCGGCGTCAATTGCGTCGATCTTTCCGAGAGCGATACGCTTGAGCACACGGCGACGCTGCTCTGGGACGTCTCCGGCGTCGATCCGTTCGATCCGGACAATCAGCCGGAGATTTCCGATGAGATGCGCGCGATCGGCCAAGCCGCGCGCCGGGCCGCGCCGATCGACCGCGCCATCGCCGTGCTCGCGCTGGCCGCGAGCGCCGATCCCCGCGCCTTCACCCGAGCGCCCGACGGCCGCGCGCTCGTCGGTGCGCGCATCGTCCGCCTGCTGGTTGCGACCATGCTCAACGCCGAGCCGTCGGCCGAGCCGCTGCATCAGCAGATTGCCGGGGCCTGGGTGGCCGACAACAAGCATGCGCCCGACCTGATCCGCCGCGCGCTGGTGCTGCTCGCCGATCACGAGCTGAACGCCTCGACCTTCACCGCACGCTGTGCCGCCTCGACCGGCCTCAACCTCTACGACTCCGTCATCGCCGGGCTCGCCGCGCTCAAGGGCCCGAAGCATGGCGGTGCCGGCGTGCTGGCCTCGCAACTGGTGAAAGCGCTGGTCGATCGCGATGTCGAGCCGATGGTGCGCGAGCGCGTCGCGCTCGGCGAGCGCTTTGCCGGCTTCGGCCATGGTGTCTACAAGCGGGGCGACCCCCGCGCGCAATCGCTGCTCAATGCGCTGTCGCGCGCCGGGGCGCCGCGAAAGTTCACCCGCGAGGTGCCGGAGCGGATCGCCGAAGCCACCGGCGAATTCGTCAATATCGACTACGCGCTCGCCGTCCTCGTGCACGCGCTGCGCCTGCCCGCCGGCAGCGAGCTCGCTCTGTTCGCGATGGCCCGCAGCGTCGGCTGGATCGCGCATGCCAGCGAGCAATTGCAGTTCGGGAAGTTGATCAGGCCGAGGGCGAGATATGTGGGGCCTGCGCCGGGGCGTCGGGCGGGAGCTGCTGGTTAGAAGCTCGATGCCGGGCTGTCGTCCCCGCGTTCGCAGGGACGACACCTATGGCGTCGCAGCAGCCTACTCCCCCGGCTTGGCCACGGCGGCAGCGCCGTTCCGCCGACGGCGATAGATCCACATCCCAACGCTCGCCGTGACCGCAACGCCCACCACGGTCAGCATCCAGATATGCTTGCCGACATGCTCGTGATGATGCAGCCCGGCATAATCGTGCAGCGCGGTGACCGCGAGAACGCCCGGCAGCACATGCGCGGGGGCCCAAGCCAGGATCGCCGGGATGTTTACGGCGTAGAATCTCGCAGGCGCCATGCCCAGGGCGCCTGCGGTGACGGGCACGAAGGCGCGGATCGGCGGCACGAAGCGGGCGAAGAACACGGCCCACGTGCCGAAGCGGTTGAAGAAGTTTTCGCTCTCGGCGACCACGCGGGGATAATTGGTCAGCGGCCAGGTGCTGAGGATCTCGCGCTGGCGGCGGTGGCCGATCCAGTAGGCCGAGCCGTCTCCCAGCAGCGCGCCGGCTGCGGCCGCGAGCAGCACCCATGGCAGCTGCAGCTCGCCGCCCGGGACCAGCGCGCTCAGCGCCAGGATGATGGTCGAACCGGGGATCACCGATCCCACCACCGGCACGGCTTCGAGCAGCGCCGCCAGGAACAGGGTGAGATAGCCGAGCCAGGCATGGGCCGAGACGAAGGCGATGAGGGGATCGAGGAAGGATGTCACGTCGTCTCTGCGGCCGGCTGGAGAGCTGGAGTTCGGACCCTACATGGGCAGGCCCATGCCGCAACAGTGCCATCGCGGGCTGCTGCGCCCAAATCGCAGGGAAATTGGGCGTGATTCGCAAGGCAGCCCTCCAAAAACTGCGTTCCTTACCTATCTAAATGAAAAGACAACGGAACTTTGATTGTTGCCCGGGCTTCTGCCGGCTCGTTGTCTCTGATAGGTTGCTTTCCAGCACCCAGCCGCAGCCAACGTGCGAATAACCGGTTTCGGGACCGCCCGGGACCTCGGAGGATTGATGACGACCGCCGCCCTGTCCAAAGTTGAGGAAGTTTCCGGTCTGCCCGACATGAAGGTGTCGGTGCGCCAGGTGTTCGGGATCGACAGCGATCTCGAAGTGCCCGCCTATTCCGAAGTCGATCCTCACGTGCCCGAAGTCGATTCCGATTACCGCTTCGACCGCGCCACCACGCTCGCCATTCTCGCCGGCTTCGCCCGCAACCGCCGCGTGATGGTGACCGGCTATCACGGCACCGGCAAATCCACCCATATCGAGCAGGTCGCCGCCCGCCTGAACTGGCCCTGCGTGCGCGTCAACCTCGACAGCCACATCAGCCGCATCGATCTCGTCGGCAAGGACTCCATCGTGGTCCGCGACGGCAAGCAGGTCACCGAATTCCGCGACGGCATCCTGCCCTGGGCGCTGCAGCACAACGTTGCGCTGGTGTTCGACGAATACGACGCCGGCCGGCCGGACGTGATGTTCGTGATCCAGCGCGTGCTGGAGGTCTCCGGCCGCCTGACGCTGCTCGACCAGAACAAGGTGATCAAGCCGCATCCGGCGTTCCGCCTGTTCGCGACCGCCAACACCGTCGGCCTCGGCGATACCTCGGGCCTCTATCACGGCACCCAGCAGATCAACCAGGGCCAGATGGACCGCTGGTCGATCGTCACCACGCTGAACTATCTCAGCCACGACGAGGAAGTGGAGATCGTGCTGGCCAAGGCCAAGCACTATCGCACCCAGGAGGGCCGCGACATCGTCAACAAGATGGTGCGCCTGGCCGACCTCACCCGCAACGCCTTCGCCAACGGCGACCTGTCGACGGTGATGAGCCCGCGCACGGTGATCACCTGGGCGGAAAACGCCGACATCTTCGGTGACATCGGCTTTGCCTTCCGCGTCACCTTCCTCAACAAGTGCGACGAGCTCGAGCGTCCCCTGGTCGCCGAATTCTACCAGCGCTGCTTCAACGCCGAGCTGCCGGAATCGGCGGTGAACGTGGCGCTGAGCTGAGGTGTGGGATGTCGTCCCGGACCAGCGCAGCGCAGATCCGGGACCCATAACCACAGGCCGTGGTTTTGCGAAGAGCGGGGCCGTCAGTACCTCACTAACTGCTCCCTGTGGTTATGGGTCCCCGCCTTCGCGGGGACGACGGCTCGGGTTGAGCCTGGGACGACGGTGAGATCGAGATGAGCACCACCTCCAACTCCAAATTCCGCAACACCAAGGAAGCGCCGACCGAGCCGTTCAAGCGCTCGGTGGCCTCCTGCCTGAAGGCGATCGCGAAAGCGCCCGAGCTCGACGTCACCTTCGCGGCCGAGCGCCCGGGCCTTGCGCCCGGCAAGGCGCGGCTGCCCGAGCCGGCTCGGAAGATGACCAAGCGCGACGCTGCGATCGTGCGCGGCCATGCCGATTCCATCGCGCTCAAGATCGCCTGTCACGATCCCAAGGTGCATCGCAAGCTGATGCCCGGCAATCCGCAGGCGCGCGGCGTGTTCGAGGCGGTGGAGCAGGCCCGCGTCGAGGCGATCGGCGCGCGCCGCATGGCCGGCGTTGCCAAGAACCTCACCGCGATGCTCGACGACCATTTCCATCGCGGCAAGTTCGACGAGATCACCGACCGCGCCGACGCGCCGCTCGCCGATGCGCTGGCGATGCTGGTGCGCGAGCGCCTGACCGGCATGGCGCCGCCGGCCGCGGCCAAGAAGATGGTCGACCTCTGGCGTCCGATCCTCGAAGACAAGATCGGCAAGCGGCTCGACCGGCTCGACGGCGTGCTCGAGGACCAGTCCAAGTTTGGCGATGCCGTGCATGACCTGCTCTCGGCGCTCGAGCTCGGCGACGAGCGCAGCGCCGACAGCGAGGACAACGACGAGAACGACGAGAACCAGGACGGCGACAACGACCAGTCCGGCGCCGAGGGCTCGCCCGATTCCGACGCCGCGCAGGAGATGAGCGCCGACCAGGCGCAGGCCTCGAGCGAGGAGATGAGCGAGAGCGCGATGGAAAGCGCGCAGGCCTCGACATCCGACACCTTCGACGACGGCGAGCTCGGCGACGACGAGACGCCGGGCGAGGCGACGCGCCCGAACCAGCACGGCAAGAACGAGCCGCGCGGGCCGGAATACCACGCCTTCGCGCCCAAGTTCGACGAGGTCATCGCCGCCGAGGACCTCTGCGACCATGACGAGCTGGAGCGCCTGCGCGCCTATCTCGACAAGCAGCTCGCGCACCTGCAGGGCATCGTCGCCCGCCTCGCCAACCGCCTGCAGCGCAAGCTGATGGCGCAGCAGAACCGCGCCTGGGAGTTCGACCTCGAAGAGGGCATCCTCGACCCCGCGCGGCTGTCGCGCGTCGTCACCGATCCCTATCACCCGCTGTCCTTCATGCACGAGAAGGAGGCGACGTTCCGCGACACCGTGGTGACGCTGCTGCTCGACAATTCCGGCTCGATGCGCGGCCGCCCGATCACGGTCGCCGCGACCTGCGCCGACATTCTCGCGCGCACGCTGGAGCGTTGCGGCGTCAAGGTCGAGATCCTCGGCTTCACCACGCGCGCCTGGAAGGGCGGGCAATCGCGCGAGGCGTGGCTTGCCGCCGGCAAGCCGGCCAATCCCGGCCGCCTCAACGATCTCCGCCACATCATCTACAAGTCGGCGGATGCCCCCTGGCGCCGCGCGCGCAAGAACCTCGGCCTGATGATGCGCGAGGGGCTGCTGAAGGAGAACATCGACGGCGAGGCGCTGGACTGGGCGCACAAGCGCCTGCTCGGCCGGCCCGAGCAGCGCAAGATCCTGATGATGATCTCGGACGGTGCGCCGGTCGACGATTCCACGCTGTCGGTCAATCCCGGCAATTATCTCGAGCGGCACCTGCGCCACATCATCGAGGAGATCGAGACCCGCTCGCCGGTCGAGCTGATCGCGATCGGCATCGGCCATGACGTGACCCGGTATTATCGCCGCGCGGTGACGATCGTGGACGCCGAAGAGCTCGGCGGCGCCATCACCGAGAAGCTCGCCGAGCTGTTCAGCGAGACCAACACGGCGCCCACGCAAGCCCCCGGTCGCCCGCGACGCAAATTGCATTCGTGAGCACGCATTCGTCCCGCCGCAGCTTCCTTGGGCACGCCGCGGCGGGACTTTCCACTCTCGCCGTCTCCCGCATCGCGCAGGCGCAGGCCGCGGCCGAGCCGCCGCCAAGAACGGCTCAACGCGCGCTTCAGGTCGAGCACGCGGTCGCGGAGCCCGTCAGCGTCGAGGTCAATGCGCGCCCCATTCCCAATTTCGAGCCGCGCGACCGCTCGCGCACGCGCTTCGGCTCGCTGGACTATCGCAGCGGCCTGGTGCTGACCTCGCCCTATCGCGGCTTCGGCGGCCTGTCCGGCCTCCGCTTCCTCGACGGCAGGGGCGAGCGCTTCCTCGCCATCTCGGACCAGGGCGGCTGGTTCACCGGCGCCATCCGCTATTCCGGCCGCGAGATGACCGGACTTGCCGATGTCGAGGCCGCGCCGGTGCTGGGCCCCGACGGCCGGCCGATCACCGAGAAGAAGCTCTGGTACGACACCGAGTCGCTCGCGCGCGACGGCAATCTCGTCTATGTCGGGCTCGAGCGCGTCAACCAGATCCTGCGCTACGATTTCGCCAAGGGCGGCACGCGCGCCCGCGGCGAGGCGATCGCCATCCCGCCGGCCCTGCGCAAGCTGCCCTACAACAAGGGGCTTGAGGCGATGGTGGCCGTGCCGAAAGGCAAAGACCAGAAGTTGCCGCTCGCGGGCAGCCTGATCGCCTTCTCCGAGCGCGCGCTCGATGCCGACGGCAATCTCATCGCCTTCCTGATCGGCGGCGCCTCGCCCGGCCAGTTCAGCGTGCGGCGCACCGAGACCTACGACATCAGCGATGCCGTGCTGCTGCCCTCGGGCGAGCTGCTCATCCTCGAACGCAAATTCTCCTGGTTCACCGGCGTCAACATCCGCATCCGCGCGATCCCGCTGAAATCGATCGCGCCGGGCGCGCTGGTCGACGGTCCCGCGCTGTTCGCCGCCGATCTCGGTCACGAGATCGACAACATGGAAGCCATCGACGCCCACGTCACGAGCGAAGGCGAGACGGTGCTGACGCTGATCTCCGACGACAATTTCTCGATGCTGCAGCGGACCCTGCTGCTGCAATTCACGCTGACGGAGTAGGGCAGTCTGTCTCGGTGGGGACGCTGGCTTGCTTCAAAACGCCATTGCGGAAATGCACGCCCGGGCTACCCCCCATTCCCGCCGCGCAACTAGCAATCCGCCGCGCGCCCACTACACTCTCCCGCATCATCCTCCTTCCCCGGAACTCCCCGCATGTCCGTCCTGTTTTCCCCGATCAAGCTGCGCGGCCTGACCCTGAAGAACCGTCTCGTGGTGTCGCCGATGTGCCAGTATTCGGCCGAGGATGGCGTCGCCAATGACTGGCACTTCACCCACGTCAACAATCTCTGCCTGTCGGGCGCGGCGATGTTCTGCATCGAGGCGACCCATGTGGAGGCGATCGGCCGCATCACCCCGGGCTGCCTCGGGCTCTACAGCGACGCCTGCGAAGCCGCGCTGAAGCCGATCCTCAACTCGGTGCGCAGATATTCCTCGACCGCGATCGCGATGCAGCTCGCCCATGCCGGCCGCAAGGCCAGCAGTGCCAGGCCGTGGGACGGCGGCCAGCTGATTCCGGTGAGCGAGGGCGGCTGGCAGACCGTCGGCCCGTCGGCGGTGCCGCACAAGGAAGGCGAGGCCGCCCCGCTCGCGCTCGATGAAGCGGGCCTGAAGCGCATCCGCGAGGCCTTCGTCGATTCCGCCAGGCGCGCCGCGCGGCTCGGCATCGACGCCATCGAGGTGCACGGCGCGCACGGCTATCTCCTGCATCAATTCCTGTCGCCGATCTCGAACAGGCGCACCGACGAATATGGCGGCAGCCTCGAGAACCGCATGCGCTTCCCGCTGGAAGTGTTCGACGCGGTCCGCGCGGCATTCCCCGCCGACAAGCCGGTCGGCATGCGGGTGTCGTCGACCGACTGGGTCGAGGGCGGCTGGGACCTGGCGCAGACCGTCGCGTTCGCGAAAGCCTTGAAGGCGCGCGGCGTCGACTGGATCGATGCGTCCTCCGGCGGCGTCTCGCCGCTGCAGAAGATCCCGCTCGGCCCCGGCTACCAGGTGCAGTTCGCGGACGCGATCAAGCGCGAGACCGGCCTGCCCACCATCGCCGTCGGCCTGATCACGGAAGCGAAGCAGGCCGAAGAGATCGTCGCATCGGGCAAGGCCGACATGGTCGCGCTCGCCCGCGGCATGCTCTACGACCCGCGCTGGGCCTGGCACGCCGCCGCCGAGCTCGGCGGCCAGGTCGAAGCCCCGCCGCAATACTGGCGCTCGCAGCCCTCGACCCAGAAGGAGCTGTTCGGCAAGACCACGTTCGGCGCTAGGTAGGCAGCGCGCTGCCGCCCCCCGTCATTGCGAGCGCAGCGAAGCAATCCAGCATCCCTCCACGGAAAGACTCTGGATTGCTTCGCGGAGCCTGTCATCGGGCCGCGCGAAGCGCTGAGCCGTTGGCTCGCGATGACAATAGTAGGCAGGCGTGCACAAGGTGATTCAGGTGTTCTTCACCCCTCCGTAACTCCCCCGAGCTTCCACGGCCCGCCAAACTGGCCTAACCTTCCGCGAAACCAGAGGCAATGGAGGGGCTGCCCATGCGTTATCCTGTCCGCAAAGCGGCTCACATCTTCGAGCGCGTCGGCCTTGCGATGGCGGGCGCCGCCTGCGGGCTGTTCGTCGGCGCCCATGTCGGGTCGGCTATACCGATGCTGACGACGCAGGGCTTCCTGCTGCTGATGATGCTGCTCGGCGCCATCGGCTTCTATCTCGGCATCGACACGCCGCAGATGCCGTTCGACGATGCGCACAGCCAGATCGACGCCGCCGAGTTCATGAGCGCCGCCGGCACGCTGTTTGCGACGCTCACCGCCTTCGTCTCCGTCGTCGTCATCGTGCTCCGGCTCGACCCGCACATGACCTGGACCTGGCTCGTGTTCGCCGGCTGGCTCGCCGGCGTGGTCATGCAGATTGTCGCCGGCGCAAAGGCGAGGATGCGGAAGTAGCTGCGGTCGTGGTGCGAGAGGTCGCGCCGCGAGCACACCCCCTCTAGAACACCACGCCCACGCGCGTGCCGCGCTTCCACGCGATGCGGCAGCGCTTCTTGGTGTTGACGTGCAGGAGCTCGAAGCGATCGGGAATCTTCACCTGGCCGCCGAGATCGACGCAGGCTCCGCCGGGCGAATAGTCGATCAGCGTGCAGGGGATCACCGGCGCGCGCGGGTCGGTGATGATCTTGGCCTGCCGCGACACCAGCCCTGCGGGCTTCACGCGGGTAAATCGGCGCGGATGCTGTGGCACGTCTCCTCCAAGTCCGCAGGTTCGCGGTGATCGTGCCGAATGATCGCAAGGAGATGATGCGATCCGGCTAAGGCGCGGAGGAGAATTTTAATGAAAAGTGTCGGCGAAGCTGAAAAGCGGCGGTAGCTGGCCACCCGCCAGGGGAGGGTAAGGGACAGCGTGCCGCGATCCTCACGGCTCCGCCATCTCCCCCGCCTCCAGGTCCGCCCCCGGCTCCACCGGCATCGGCACGGTCACGTAGTCCTTCGGCATGTTCACCGGCCGGTAGTCCGGCTCCACCGCCATCCGCTTCAGCACGCTCTCGTGCACATGCGCGCCCTCGGGAATGACGCGCGGCTCGGCGTCGGGGATGTAGAAGCCGAGCACCACCTTGCGCTCCGGCCATTCCCTGTATGTCGCGCGCTTCGGCACATATTCCAGCAGGCGCCAGGCCCAGTTCATGGAATCGTGCAGCGTGCCGGTCTTGCCGGTGAAGGCGGGCGCCACGTAGTGGAACGGCGAGTTCTTGCGCTGGACGCCCCAGGCGAGCTGGTTCACGGTGCGCGGGTTGAACTTCAGCCCGGCCTTCGCGGCCTCCGCGATCATCCACAGCAGCGGATATTTCGATTGCCCGCTCTCCGCCTCCGGATAGCCGCCGCCGACGTCGCCATGCACGCCGGCGAACCACACCTGCCGGATGTCCTGCGGCACCTTCTTCTCGTCGGGCACGTAGCGGTTGCTCCAGAACTCCTGCGGCTCGCGGTATTGCTTCAGGCGGAACATGCAGCGCCGCTCGTCGATCGCGATCGCCTGCCGGAAGATCCTGATGCTGGGGTTGCGCAGCGTGAAGGCAAGCTCCTCCAGGCTCGGCCAGAACAGGCGGTCGGGGCGCGGCACGATCACGCTGGCCACGCTGTCCCATACGCCGACGAAGTGGATGGTCGGCCACCGCGTCGAGGTGATGCGCGCGAACTGCGCGGCGAGATCGAACTTGTCCTTAGGGACCGGCCCGCTCTCGTCGAAAGCGACGTCCTCGACGTCGGCGGCATCGTTGCCGTGCCCGGTGCCGGAATATTGCTTGTAGGCGATCAGCCCGCTCCCTGCGAGGTTCGCCTGCTCCGGCGAGATCAGGCCGATCTTGTGGATCAGCCCCGCCAGCACGCGCACCGTGTAGGCCCCGCGCGAGAAGCCGAACAGGTAGATCCTGTCGCCGGGCGCGTAATGCTGGACCAGGAAGCAATAGGCCGAGAGCAAATTGTCATCGAGCCCGTAGCCGGTGGCGAGCCCCAGCACCATGTTGACGTTGGCCTTGAAGCGGTGCCACGTCGTCGGCTCCGTCACCGTGCCGACCCCGGGATCGTAGAACACCATCTGCCGCGGCTGCGTCCTGTCCGTCTTGCGCAGGCAGCGATAGAGCTTCAGGACGTTGGAGATGTTCTCGCTGATCTCGTTGCCGGTGCCGTCACAGCAGATGACGAGATGCTTCGGCTCCGTCTTGCGATCGGCGGTGGCTGCGGACTCCATGGGCTGCGCCTCCGGGTGATGCTACCGGGGCGAGTATAGTGGGAAATGAGGAAGTGTGCGTCGAATCTATTCGCTGTGAATTCGGACCCTTTCGGTTTGCGACACTTCCTCTGTCAGTACAAGCAAGAAGCCGCAGCAAATAGCAGTCGCGTAAATTATGACTTCGCTAGGGGCAGCGCCCGTCAGTTCAGCTTGGAGCTTCTCAAAAGCCTGGAATACAATGGCTCGTAATCGGCTTACGTCAATCTGTAGAACCTCGTCCTTGTTACGGTGCGCGATCCTGTTCCTGATCGTGTTGATCAGTGTCATCATTTCCCATTCTGGCCTGTCATGTGCAATTGGCGTATATGCGCGTGCCACCGCCAGCTTGTCGTAGTAGGATAGACGAGCCTGGTGAAGATATTTCGGATGGGCAAAGATGGCGTTCAAGTAGTCGTCGAGATTCCCTTCGATCTCCAAATGCGCATTCAGGGCGATTGCGATGGAACTCTCGACGTGACGCAAACTCTCTCGAAACTTGTCAATGAAGTTATCGTATTCTGACATCTTTGGCCGGACTCGCTAAGACTACCATTCGGAAGGTACAAGAGCTTGGCCGCGCCACTCTTCGGTTAGAGCGACTCCGGGAAGGTCACCCCAAACGCCTTCGTCAGCATGATCAAGCACGATAATCTGAAGGCGACCGCCGGCGGCTTCCGCTTCTCGCCCCAACAGGGCAAATATCTTGCGGACAGCTACGACGTCTTGATCACGGAGAGTGAAACCCTCGGCCGTATCATCGCTCGCGGCCCGCTTTGGAAAATAGACTTGGCTCGGTTGATCGTAGACCAGAAAACCCGGTACGAAATGTTGGGGCTCTGTCAGGAAGAACTTTTGCAGTGCAAGCGTCAGGCTAACGTGATATGCAAGCCAATTTGCACCACTGCCGATTTCCCAAAGATAGTCGTCTCGACTACCGCGAATTACTTTGATCGTAAGGTCCTCAATTATGAGTTTGACTGGTGCACCCGGCCATTCAGCATCGAGTTGGGGGACCATTTGGCTGGTCATGCTCTCAACTCTAGCAAGAGCATTGCTCAATTTGCGACGGATCTCTGCTTCGGAAATGACCTTTTGAACATCTTCGATTTGTTTTCGAAGTGCGGCGATCTCCGTACGCAGGTTTGACGATTGGTCCGCACGGTCATACAACTGCAGTGCTTGCTCAAGACGCCCTAAGAAACGTTCAACCCGATCAAAATGGTTGGTAGCTTCACGTGCGATCTCGGAAGCTCGTTCCAAGTTGGAAATTTCATTTCGAGTTTCGTTCAGCTGGCTGAGTACTTCCTCTGTGGCCGATCGCTGTCTGAGCATTTCTTTGTCAAGCGTGCCTGATACGCTTGGAAGGGACTTGAGCCTTACGTCCAGGGCGTCGAGACTGTCGCAAAGCTGCATCAGCTTGCCTCTGCCGCCTCCACTAAGCTCGGCTAGCTACATCATCTAATAATTCCAAGGAGACCTGAGCCCCGCTGGGACAAGTCAGAAGGTGATAGCAAAGTCGAACCGGTTGCAGCGCGAAGCCCAAATATGGCCCGGGTGCAGCATGCTTTGCAGCCTTTACAGCAACGTTCATTCCGCCCCTACTTCGTGGACCGAGACGTCTTTCTCCCTTTTCTTTTTATGCACGCCGCGGTTGATGGCAAATAGGGCTAAAGCATAGGCTGCGAATCGCAACGAAGGGAGTCCTCGCAGTAGGATGCCGCTACGTTGATACACAACAAAAACGGCCGGATCTTCCGATCCGGCCGCCACTCAAACTCTACTCGGCTAAGCCTACGCCACGCGACGCAACCTAGCCCCCGCCCGATTCAAAAAACTCAGCTCGCCTGCTTCGCCGGAGCGGCGTCGCCGACCTTCTTCTGGATGGCGCGCTTCAGCTCGAGGGCGCGCGGCGACAAATTGTCGGCGTCGGCCTTGAGCAGGAAGGGGTCGAGGCCGCCATTGTGGTCGACGCTCTTGACCGCGTTGGTGGAGACGCGCAGGCGCACGTTGCGGCCGAGAGCCTCCGACTGGAACGTCACGTTGACGAGGTTCGGCAGGAAGCGGCGCTTGGTCTTGATGTTGGAGTGGCTGACCTTGTGGCCGACGAGGGGGCCCTTGGCCGTCAGTTCGCAGCGGCGAGACATGGTAGAAATCCTCAATCTAAGCCCCCAACGATCTGCGGCCGCCATTCTGGGCGCCACGGGGGCAAATTCTTTCGTCCTTGCAGGGAGCGGGCGGACGTATAGGGGGGAAGGGGCGTTGCGTCAAGTTTTCGGGGCTGTTGGGACGCGGGTTTTCGTGCCGCCACCCTGGTGTCATCGCCCGGCCTTGACCGGGCGATCCAGTACGCCGAGGCGGCGCGGCTGGCCAGAGGAGCCGCGCCGTACCGGATGCCCCGATCGAGCCGGGGCATGACGTCGGAGAGAGCGGGAGAGGCGGGAGCCCGCGGCAGCCGCCCCATCATCAAAACGGCAATGTTTGTCGCGCCTTACCATCACATAAAGGGCGTATTCGCGCTTGATGAGTCCAGTGGAGTTCCCGGCCCTTTCGGGCCCGGCTACATTGCTTGCCGCGGTTTTTGGCTTAAGTAACAGCGCATCGCGCTCCGATTGGATTGTTTCGTGCCGACAACGCCTCATTTTGCGCAAGAGCTGCGCCCGGTCCGTCCGCGTTTTGCCGGCAGGCTGGTGGCGCTTTGCGCGCTGGGCCTCGGGTCCGGCCTGGCGTTCGGCGCGGCGCCGGCGGCGGCGCAGGGCAAGCTCGAGGCGCAATATGAGGCCTCGCTGGCCGGCATTCCCGTCGGCAAGGGCGCCTGGAACATCGATATCCAGGACGACGTGTTCTCGGCGGCCGCCTCCGGCGGCACCTCGGGGCTGCTCAAGTCGTTCACCGGCGGGGCCGGCACCGGCGCCAGCCAGGGGCGCGTCGTGGGTGGCGCGCTGGTCGCGACCGGCTACCAGGCCTCCACCACCACCCAGAAGAAGACCGAGGAAATCCGCATCACCCTCGACAAGGGCAATGTGAAGGATTTCTCCATCCTGCCGGAGCCGCCGGTCGATCCTGACCGCATCGTCGTCACCGAGGCGCATCGCCGCGGCGTCTGGGACCCCATGACCGCCTCGCTGCTGCGCGTGCCCGGCACCGGCGATCCCGTCTCGCCGGAAGCCTGCCGCAACGCGGCGCCGGTGTTCGACGGCCGCATGCGCTACGAACTCAAGCTCGATTTCAAGCGCATGGACACGGTGAAGGCGGAAAAGGGCTACAAGGGCCCGGTCGTGGTCTGCTCGATCTATTTCGTGCCGATCGCCGGCTACATCCCTGATCGCCCCGTGATCAAGTACCTCGCCGCCCAGCGCAACATGGAGATCGCGTTCGCCCCCATCGCCGGCACGCGCATCCTGGTCCCGTTCTGGCTGAAGGTGCCGACGCCGCTGGGGCCGGCCATGCTGGAAGCCACCAGCTTCGTCACCTCGGCCCAGCCCCCGCGCGTCGCCAAGACGCAGTAGGCGCGCTGCGCAGCTCGCTCTCTCTCGGCGTCATTCCGCCCTCGCGCCAGGGGGCGCGCCACGGAATGGCGAACGAAATCGGGTCCGGAAGCGGGCCCCAATGATTTCAACGACTTGCCTACTGTGCATGGGGTTGTTTTGCAAAATGGGTTGGGAAGGCGGCCATCCATCCGCTTCGAAGACGATGGATGCGGGCCAAGCCCGCGCATGACGCGCCGGGAATCCATTTGACTCCTGCCCGATTCTGATTCGACTCGGGGCCGTCCCCAGTTTTAACGGTCTCGCCCGCTTGTGCGCCTGCGCAAAACTCCATCTAGTGCGCAGCCATTGCGAGTCCCGCGACATGTTGCGGGAACGGAACAGGACTCAATCGGGAGTCAGCGATTCGGCCGCGATTCGTTCTAGAGTCGTTCCGAAGCTTAAAGCGAACGGGAAAAGCGTCGCAAAGTGAAACAGTTGCGCGGGGTTCGGGGGATGGGCGTTCCCACACCGGGGCATGACAGCGGAGCGCGTGGCTGGCCGCCCGGCGTTCGGAGACATGGCTGACACTGCCAGCCCCCACACCGCCCCATCCAGCACTGACATTCGCCCAAATCGGCACTACCTAATCCCCACACATGGCTTTTTCCTCCTCCCCCTTCGCTTCCGAGCGCGCCCTTCACGATCGAGTGCCTGGCGCGGGCGTCACCGCGGTGCTCGGGCCGACCAACACCGGCAAGACCCATCTCGCCATCGAGCGGATGCTCGCGCATCCCTCCGGCATGATCGGCCTGCCGCTGCGCCTGCTCGCGCGCGAGGTCTACAACAAGATCGCCGCCAGGGCCGGTGAAGCCAGCGTCGCGCTCGTCACCGGCGAAGAGAAGATCAAGCCGAAGAACCCGCGCTATTGGGTCTCGACGGTCGAGGCGATGCCGCGCGACCTCGACGTCTCCTTCCTCGCCGTCGACGAGGTGCAGATCGCCGCCGATCTCGAGCGCGGCCACGTCTTCACCGATCGCATCCTCAACCGCCGCGGCCGCGACGAGACGCTGCTGCTTGGGGCCGCCACGATGCGGCCGATCATCGAGCGGCTGCTGCCGGGCGTCTCCATGATCACGCGGCCCCGGCTGTCGCAGCTCGAATTCGCCGGCGACCGCAAGATCACGCGCCAGCCGCGCCGCACCGCCATCGTCGCGTTCTCGGCCGATGAAGTTTACGCCATCGCCGAGCTGATCCGGCGCCAGCACGGCGGCGCCGCCGTGGTGCTGGGCTCGCTCAGCCCGCGCACGCGCAATGCGCAGGTCGCGATGTTCCAGAACGGCGACGTCGATTATCTCGTCGCCACCGACGCCGTCGGCATGGGCCTCAATCTCGACGTCGACCACGTCGCCTTCGCCTCCGACCGCAAGTTCGACGGCTACCAGTTCCGCCGGCTCACGCCGTCCGAATTCGCGCAGATCGCCGGCCGCGCCGGCCGCGCCACCCGCAACGGCACGTTCGGCACCACGGGCCGCTGCGCGCCGTTCGAGCCCGAGCTCGTCAACGCGCTGCAGAACCACACCTTCGATCCCGTGAAGGTGCTGCAATGGCGCAACGCCAGGCTGGATTTCTCCTCGCTCGGCGCGCTCCAGGTCTCGCTCAACCTCGCTCCAGGCCATGAGGCGCTGACGCGCGCGCCGATCGCCGAGGACATGCGCGTGCTCGATCACGCCGCCCGCGACGGCGAGGTGCGCGATATCGCGCATGGCAAGGTTGCGGTGGAGCGGCTGTGGGAAGCCTGCCAGGTCCCGGACTATCGCAAGCTGTCGCCGGCCGCCCATGCCGAGCTGGTGACGACGCTGTACGGCTTCCTGATGCAGAAGGGATGCATCCCCGATTCCTGGTTCGAGGCCCAGGTCACCCAGGCCGACCGCATCGACGGCGACATCGACACGCTGTCGGCCCGAATCGCGCAGATCCGCACCTGGACCTTCGTGGCCAACCGCCCCGACTGGCTGAGAGACCCCGAGCGCTGGCAGGGGATCACGCGGGAAGTCGAAAATAAATTATCGGATGCGCTCCATGAACGCTTGACTGAGCGTTTCGTTGATCGCCGGACCAGTGTATTGATGCGCCGCCTGCGGGAGAACACGAGCTTGAATACTGAAATCGGCAAGACCGGCGAAGTCATCGTCGAAGGCCATGTCATCGGCCGCCTCGACGGCTTCACCTTTGCACCGGATGCGGCGGAAGCCGGCTCCGATGCGAAAGCCTTGCAGGCTGCAGCGCAAGCCGTGCTCGCCGGCGAGATCAACGCCCGCGCCGAAAAGCTGGGCAATGCCCCGGACGAGCAGTTCGTGCTGACCTCCGAAGGCATCATCCGCTGGACCGGCGATGCCGTGGCGCGACTGTCTGCCGCAGACGAGGCGCTGCATCCGCGCATCCGCATCATCTCCGACGAGCGCCTGACCGGCCCCCCTCGCGACAAGGTGCAGGCGCGGCTCGAGCTCTGGCTCAAGACGCATATCGAGAAGCTGCTCGGGCCGATGTTCGAGCTGTCGAAGGCCGAGGACGTCACCGGCATCGCTCGCGGCATCGCCTATCAGCTGGTCGAGGCGCTCGGCGTGCTGGAGCGGCCCAAGATCGCGAACGAGCTGAAGGATCTCGACCAGCCCTCGCGCGCCGTTCTGCGCAAATACGGCGTCCGCTTCGGCGCCTATCACATCTATTTCCCGGGCCTGCTCAAGCCCGCCGCGCGTGCGCTCGCAGCGCTGTTGTGGGCGCTGAAGCAGGACAATGTCGATCTCTCCGCGCTCTCGGGCGCGCAGCATCTGGCATCGTCGGGCCGCACCTCGTTTCCGGTCGACAAGGCTCTGCCGCGCGACGCCTATCGCGTGCTCGGCTACAAGCAGGCCGGCGAACGCGCCGTTCGCGTCGACATCCTGGAGCGGCTGGCCGATCTGATCCGCCCGGCGCTGGCCTGGCGCGAGAATTCGCCCGGCGAAAAGCCGGCCGGCGCGTTCGACGGCCGCAGCTTCGTCGTCACACAGGCGATGACCTCGCTCACCGGCTCGGCCGGCGAGGACTTCGCCTCGGTGCTGCGCGCGCTCGGCTATCGCATGGAGAAGCGTCCGCCGCTGCCGCCGAAGCCTGTCGTGGCCGAGACGGTCGCTGCAGAAACGGTCGCTACAGAGACGGTCGTGGCCGAGACGCCGCCGGTCGAAGGCAGCGCGGAGACCTCGACCGAGACTGCGGCAGAGGCCGTTGCCGGCCTGCCGGCGGAAATGACTCCCGCGACCGAAGCCGCTGTCGAAGCTGTCACGGTCGAAGACGCGCCCGGAATGGAGCCGCGCGACGAGCCCGCTCAAGAGGAGCCGGCGCTCGAAGCGACTCCCGAGGCTCCCGTCACGCCCGAAGATGCCCCCGGCATAGCGCCGCCGGCCGAAGAGGCTCCTGCGTCCACCGAGGCTGCCGGGCTCGAAGCCGCTGCTGCCGAGACTGCCGCGGTTGAAGCTGCCGCATCGCCCGACGCTGCGGCGCCCGAGGCTCCGGCCGCGCCCGCAGAGCCCGAACTCGTCGAAGTCTGGCGTCCCGCCGGCCGTCACGAGGATCGCAAGCCGCGCCACGAGCGCCATCGCCATCAGCGTCACCACAACCAGCCGCGCACACAGCCGGGTGCTGAGACTGGAGCTGCACCCGGTGCGGCGAGCGCCGCGCCCGGTGAAGCGGCCGAAGGCGCGAAGCCGGGCCATCGCCATGGCGGACATCGCAAGGACTTCCGCAAGGGCCGCGAAGGTGGCGAGGGCGGCGATCGCCGCGACGACCGCAATCGCAGCTTCCAGGGCAAGGATCGCGACAACAAGGATCGCGATCGCAACCGCGACAACAAGGGCAAATTCGGCGGCGATCGTGACAAGGGCCGCGAGCATCGCGGCCGCGACCGCGACAAGGGGCGCGATCGCCAGGGCGGTCCGTCGCTGCGTCCCTACGCCTCGAGCGCGAACCCGCGCGAGCGCGATCGTCCGGCTGATCCGAACTCGCCCTTCGCCAAGCTCGCCGCGTTGAAGGAGCAGCTCTCGGGGCGGAAGGAGTAGCCCACGACCGAGCGGCAGCGCATCGACAAATGGCTGTGGCACGCCCGTGTGGTGAAGGCGCGCAGCTCGGCCGCTGAGCTCGTCGTCACCGGCCACGTCCGCGTCAACGGCGCGCGCGAGACATCGCCCGGGCATGCGATCAAGGCCGGCGACGTCCTCACCATCGCGCTCGATCGCACCGTCCGCGTCCTGAAGGTCATCGCCTTCAACGAACGCCGCGGCGATGCGGCCTCGGCGCGGGTCCTCTATGAGGAGCTCGGGACGCGCAATTAATTGCGCTTCTTATTCATTTCTTGGTCGATCAAGCGCACAAAGCCGTCATGATCGGGCCTTCCCGATCTTGCGGCGCCGGGCCATCCGCGCTACGCAAGCCGCGACTTTTGAAAGAGCTTTTCGGAGCGTTGGATGACTTACGTCGTCACTGAAAACTGCATCAAGTGCAAGTACACCGACTGCGTCGAGGTCTGCCCGGTCGATTGCTTCTACGAGGGCGACAACATGCTCGTCATCCACCCCGACGAGTGCATCGATTGCGGCGTGTGCGAGCCGGAATGCCCTGCCGACGCCATCAAGCCGGACACGGAACCGGGCCTGGAAAAGTGGCTCGGGGTCAACGCCGAGTACGCCAAGAGCTGGCCGAACATCACCCAGAAGAAAGAATCGCCTGCCGACGCCAAGGAGTTCGACGGCATGGAGGGCAAGTTCGAGAAATATTTTTCTCCGAACCCGGGCTCCGGCGATTAATTCGGGCCCAAACTTAACCCTAATAGCGGCCCTTCCGCCGAAAACCAGCCCTGAAGACCCCTAAATCATTGATTTTTGCGGGAAATGTGCTATATTGGGCACATTAAGCCGAACCCCGTCAGCCCGTTGGCCCCTCTGGGTTCCCGTGAAAACCAAATGTCGAACAGGGGCGTGGCAGTTTCCGCGCGCAGGCTGTGTCACAGAAAACGCGTAAAAAGAGTACTTCAGCGAGGGCTTCCCATAAGGAGGCCAAAAAAGTCGCCGCGGCCAGCCGTAGCGCATCCAAGGGTCGGACCGCGACGAAGGCGCCGGCTGCAAAGTCCTCGAAGAACAAAAGAAGCGCAATGCCTAACAAGACTGCCAAACCGGCCGCGAAAGCGACCGCTGCCAAGCCTGCTGCCGCCAAGCCTGCCGCTGCGAAGTCTGCTGCCGCCAAGCCCGTGACTGCCAAGGCTCCCGCTGCCAAGCCCGCGACGAAGGCCCCTGTTGCTGCTGCGCCTGCCAAGGCGCCCGCCGTCACCAAGCCCGCTGCCGCGCCGAAGGTCGAGGAAAAGAAGGTCGTGACCCAGCGTCAGGGCTTCAAGGCCAACGAATTCGTCGTCTATCCCGCTCACGGCGTCGGCCAGATCCTCGCCATCGAGGAGCAGGAGATCGCCGGGGCCAAGCTTGAGCTGTTCGTCATCAACTTCATCAAGGACAAGATGACGCTGCGCGTTCCGACCGCCAAGGTCGCCAATGTCGGCATGCGCAAGCTGTCCGATCCGGCGCTGGTCAAGAAGGCGCTGGAGACGCTCAAGGGCCGCGCCCGCGTCAAGCGGACCATGTGGTCGCGCCGTGCCCAGGAGTACGAAGCGAAGATCAATTCGGGCGACATCGTCGCGATCGCGGAAGTCGTGCGCGATCTCTACCGCTCGGAATCGCAGCCGGAGCAGTCCTACAGCGAACGCCAGCTCTATGAGGCAGCGCTCGACCGTCTGTCCCGCGAGATCGCGGTGGTGCAGCACTCGACCGAGACCGAAGCGGTCAAGGAGATCGAGGCCCAGCTCGCCAAGAGCCCGCGTCGCGCCAACGCCAAGGCGGAAGCCGCCGATGGCGAGGGTGACACGGATGCCGAGGGCGATGCCGATGATACCGATGGCGACGACACCACCGTCGCCGACGAGGCGGCGTAAGCCCCTCGCTGCCTCGACCGCAACAGATCAAAAGCCCGGCCGCTTCAGGCTGTGTGGAAAGCCGGGCAAATCGGCTAGGATGGCCGCCTCGGGAACGGGGTGGCCATTTTCATGGGATACATAGCCGGCGAGGATCGGGATCA
>NZ_LMQJ01000018.1:0-87882 GCF_001424605.1 Bradyrhizobium sp. Leaf396 | reverse complement strand
GGCTCACGGAGAGCAATCCGCCCTGCCCCTGACCTCTCGTGCACGACGCTGCCGCGTCCACCGCAAGCCCGGCTCGCGAACATGACGACCACACGATCGCCCCTCAAGGATGAGCCGGGATGGGCCACACATACGCTGTTTCCGAATTTCGGTAAAGCGGAATATTTTCGCGCGCGCGGATTGACAGAGGGCGACACAGGCACGCCGCGGACACGGTGGAGCGCCGGCGTCATCTGGTAAGGAGTAAGGGCGCGAGATCTCGGGCGAACAGCGCCGGATTGCGTTTCGCTCGCTCCGGGCTTCAGGAACGCAGAAACATCAAAAAGGGCAGCGCAAAGCACCGCCCTTTTTCAAGCACTACTCAATCGGGTCGAGAATGACCGCTCAATATGGCGCGTAACGATAGCCCGGATCGTAGTAGTAGGGGCCGCCGCCATAATAGCCCGGGCCACCATAATACGGACGCGGGCCATAGCCGTAGTGATAGCGGTTCTCGTAGTACTCGCGGCGGCGGCTCTCGGCGATCGCGCCTCCGATTATACCTGCCGCCATGCCCATGAAGGCGAGTCCTGCGGCGTTCGGCCCGCGCCTATGATAGTGGCGACGCCGGGCTGCGCCGAAATCGGTGACATCGGACGTGGGCTGGCTTGCAGCAGCCGCCTTGGCCGGTGTCCCGGACGAGGCAGCCGCGGAAGGGGATGCGGAGGCCGCAATCAGGGCGAGGCTTGCAAACGCAGCCACGACAGTGTTGCGGCCGGCTGCGGAAATCATGGGTCCAGTACTCATTTTCGACCTTCCTCTATTCTCGCCGAAAGAGACATAAGCAAACCATCTACAAGGCGCAAACCGCTGAAATGGTTTCCTGATCGCGGCGATCTGCCACGTTTTGAACGATTGTAAACCGAACGATCCGATCCAGCTTGCGCCATCCAACCTGAGCGGATAATGAACAGCCGCGCCGTTTTAGGCTGCCGTAAGCGTTTCACGTGAACCAACGCATCAACCGACGCCGTCGGGATCGATGCCATTTTCCTGGGTTTCAACGTGCTCGACGCGTCCATTTCCTCGAAAGAAATCAGATGATTGCGGTTCGTAAACTGCCGGCGCGCTATGCGCCGATCGTGATGCCGTTCGTGCTGTCCATCCTCATGACGGCCGTGGTGTCGGTCATATCGACGCTGCGGAGCCTCGGCGCGACGCCGGCATTCCTGGCGACCTGGCCGGGCGCCTGGGCGCTGTCCTGGCTCGTCGCCTTTCCCACGCTGCTCGTGGTTCTGCCGCTGGTCCGCCGGATCGTGGCCTGCCTCGTTGCGGCCCCGCCCAGCCGATAGCCGGCCTAAGACAGCGCCCCAAGCACGCCCCGCGTCGCCTTGTCGATCTCCTCGACATAACGGCGGCGGGCGAAGCTCTCGGTGAGGAAGCCGACCACCTTGCGGCTGTCGGTGGAATCGACCACCGCCAGCATCTCGGCCTCGGCCTCGTCGAACACCGCCATCGCCGACTTCACGTTCATTTCCGGGATCAGCACGATGTCGGTCAGGCGCGCGAGCTCGATCACCTGGATCTCGTCGGCGATGGTGTCGAGATCACTGGAGAACAGGTCAGGCAAGGTGACGAGGCCGACATATTCGTCCGCATTGTTCACGATCACGATGCCCGGCCGCGAGCCCAGCGCAAATTCGCGGCGCGTGGCCGCAATCGTCGTGGTCGACGGCACCTTGCCGACGTCCGAGCGCATCAGGCGCTCGACCGTGAGATTGCGCAGCCAGCCCACGTCGTTGGCGCTGCGGATGGTCTCGCCGCGCAGATGCAGCCGCCAGGTCGAGAAGGAGTGACCGAACATGAAGCGGACGCAGATCGAGGTGACGATGCAGCCGGCCAGCACCACGGCGGTGACGTCGACGTTGCGGGTCATCTCCAGCACGAGGAACGACATGGTGAGCGGGCCGCCGACGATCGCGACGCCGAGCGTCGCCATCCCGGTCAGCATCGCGACCAGCGGATCGATGGCGAAGTTCGGGCTGATCAAAAGCAGCACCGCGGCAAAGAACTTTCCGATCAGACTTCCAACGAACAGCGAGGCGAAGAACAGGCCACCGCGGAAACCCGAGGCGAGCGAAATCAGGCAGGCCGTCACCTTCAAGGCGATGATCAGCGCGATCAGACCGATCGTCATCTCCTGGAAGAGATCGAGCACCATGGCGCCATGGCCGGCCGCCAGCACCTGCGGCGTGACGATGGCGAACCCGCCGACGATGAGGCCGCCGATGACCGGGCGGAACCAGACCGGCAACCAGGCGAACAGTCGCTCGAACATCGGCGAGGAACGCATCACGGCGATGCCGACGCCGCTGGTGATGAGCGCAAGCCCGATGAGAGCCAGATATTGCTCGACGCCGACGGCGCTGACCTTCGGTATCTCCAGTGAATACGGCGCGCCGCCCAGCCATTGCGCGGTCAAGGCGCCCGCAAGCGAGGCGGCGAGGATAGGAGCGGCGCTGCCGACCGCATAGACGCCGACGATGAGCTCGCAGGCATAGAAGGCTCCGGTGATCGGCGCACCGAACGCCGCCGCGATCGCAGCAGCAGCGCCGCAGCCGACCATCAGGCGCAGATCGTTGCGGCGCAGATTGAAGAACTTGCCGATCACCGAGGCGATGCCCGAACCGATCTGCGTGTAGCCCGCCTCGAGGCCGACGGAGGCACCGCAGCCATTCGAGATCAAAGTCTGGCCCGCCACCACCACGCTGTCTCGCATCGACAGATTGCCGCCGCGCAACGCGTTCGCCTCGATCGGATCGACAGCATTCGATATCTTCATGCGCCGCCGCAACCATTCCATGATTCCGAGCGACAGCCCGCCGACTGCGGGCGCGATCAGTGCCGCCCACGGACTGACGCTCGCGTGAGCCGACAGGTGGACATCAATCGGGATTCCGTAGATCACCACGTGCGCGATCTGCGCGATCCCGGCCATCAGCGTCACGACCGCGCCGGCGAGCGTGCCGATCACGAGCGCGAGCGGGATCAGGTAGAACTCATTGCTGCGCAAGAGGGCACGCAGCCGAACCATGGTGCGGCTCGTCCCCTTGCCATCGACGAGATGTCTGATCCGCACGAACACCTCTTGCCCGCCCCTACCCTTCCGACAGGCCGTAGCCGGCCATGCGCCGGCGGACGCGTTCGATCTCGTCGCTGGGGAGCAGCGGCGGTCGTCCGATCTGGAGGCAGCCGTGATATTGCCGCGCCAGCGTCTCGACCTCGACGGCCAGCCACATCGCCTTGTCCAGCGTCTTGCCCATCGCGATCATGCCGTGGTGGTCGAGCAGGCAGGCCAGCCGGCCCTCCAGCGCCCGCACCGCATGGTCCGATAGCTCCGCCGTTCCGAACGTCGCATAAGACGCGCAGCGGATGCTCTCGCCGCCGGCTGCCGCGATCATATAGTGCACCGGCGGGATCTCCATGCCCATGATCGCCAGAATGGTGCAATAGGTCGGATGCGCATGCACGACGGCATTGACGTCGGGCCGCGACTTCAGGATGTCGCGATGGAAGCGCCATTCGCTCGATGGCTTCTGGTGCGGCGCGTGCGTACCGTCCATCGCCATGAAGACGATCTGGTCCGGGGTCATCGCGTCATAGGGCACGCTGGTCGGCGTGACCAGAAGTCCGTCCACATGCCGGACACTGATATTGCCTGATGTGCCCTGGTTGATGCCGAGCGCGTTCATGCGACGGCAGGCGTCGATGATGGCCTGTTTCTTGGCGAGCTCGTCCGCTGTCATCGACATCAGATCTCCTGACGATGGGCTTGTTGGATCGGAAGTACGTCAAGCAATATGGCAGCGCAAGCGAAAGCGTCCCGGATCTGGCGGCCCGTCTTGCCGGCACGTCTGCCCGACCACGAAATAATGGCGAAGCCAACAAACAGATTGTCGCAGCCCTATGGCAGGCTGGTCCGGACGGCCGCAATCCCGTTGATCACGAACTGCACGGAATAAGCCGCGAGCAGCATGCCGAGGACGCGCGAGAGCACGGCATTGCCGGTACGCCCGAGCGTGCGCGCGATCAGGCTCGCGGAGAGAAAACACAGCATGCAGATCAGGCAGACGCAGAGCACGACGGCGATGATGATGGCGAGCCGCGGTCCGTAGCCGGCGTCGCCCGAAAGGAGCAGCGTGGTCGCAATCGCGCCGGGGCCGGCCATCATGGGGATCGCCAGGGGAAACACTGCGACGTCCGAGACATGCTCCGCGGTCGCCTTGTCGGCCTCGCGTGCCTCGCGGTGCGGACGATCGCCGAAGATCATCTGATAGGAGACGCCGAACAGCAGCAGGCCGCCGGCGATCTGGAAGGCGGGGATGCCGATCCCGAGCTCGCGCAGCAGCCAGTTTCCGACCAGCGCGATCACCACCAGGATCGAGGCGGCGATCAACGGCGCGCGCAGCGCGATCGTTCGCTTGGCCTTGTCGGGCAGGCCGGCTGTGGCAGCGAGAAAGGCGGGCACGAGACCGACAGGATCGATCACCAACAGCAGCGTCACGAAGGCGGACAGAGAGAAATCAATCATGAGCGCTTCTCCCCGTCCGGCTGTTCGAGTGCGAGCAATAACAAAAGTTAAGGCTCGTGCTGAGTAAATAGATCGAGCGGCTCGATCATGAAGCAACCATTCTCTACGATTGCCGTTTTACTCGGCATCGCCACACGAATAGAAGCAGCCGAGACAATTGCACGAGCCCCGCTCCAGAATCGATCCGCACGATCCCGTTGCATGCAGCCGCATGGCGCTTCGATTGGGGACAAACGTCAGAGAGCTCAAGGCTGCCATTCATCAATTCGGCAGCGCGGCCGATGCGGTCGCCTATGGCCTTCAGCAATGGAGACATAGCGCCTCGCGCCGCCAGTGGCAGGCTCGCAGCGGTTCACCGCAGGTCGGCATTCTCTCCGATTCCATGGTCGCGCGTGGCGAGCAGCTCGCCTCGGTCGCGCTGATCTGCGTCAAGGCCGTGGGCCTCGTGGCCGGCGCCGTGCCGCGCATCCTGCCCGTCGCGCCAGAAGCCGACGTCGATGCCTATCTCGACGGGCTCGACGGCCTTTTCGTCGGCGGCGGGCAGACCAACGTTCATCCGTCGCGCTATGGGCGAATTGCGGACGAGGCACGCGACGGGCCGTTCGACGAATTCCGCGACGAGGTCGCACTCCGGCTGATCCCACGGGCGCTGGCGCGAGGCATCCCCGCGCTTTTCATCTGCCGGGGAATTCAGGAGCTCAACGTCGCCTTTGGCGGCACGCTGGCGAAGGAGCCGGACGATTTGCCGGAGGACAAGCGCCATGGCACGCCCGAGGCGGACAACGAGGACGCCCGCTACCGGCTGCGGCAGAAGGTGACGCTGCGAAAGGGTGGCGTCCTGCAGGATATCTGTGGCGCAGACTCGATCACCGTGAACTCGCTGCACAGCTTTCTCATCGCCGATCTCGCTCCGGGTCTGGTCGCGGAGGCCGTGGCTGAGGACGGTTCGATCGAGGCAGTCAGCGTCGAGGGCGCGAGCGATTTCGCCGTCGGCACGCTCTTTCACCCAGACTATTGGGCGAGCTCCGACCATGCGTCGGCGCGTATCCTGACAGCCTTCGGGGACGCGGTTCGCCGCCATGCCAAGGCGCAAGGGGCAGCATAGGTCATGCACCGTTACCGCTTCGGCATCGAAGAGGAATACTTTCTGGTCAGCCGCCAGTCCGCGGCACCACGATCGGAGCTGCCCAAGCCCTACATGGCGGCAGCCCAGAAGCGCCTCGGCGAGCGGCTGACTACCGAGATCCTGCAATCGCAGATCGAGGTGGCGACCCCGCCGCTGACGTCCTCGGGCGATGCTCGGGCCGAGCTCGCGCGCTATCGCTCGGTTCTTACCGAGGTCGGCAAGGAGCACGGCGTCGGAATCATCGCGGCGGGCACGCATCCGCTGGCGCAGCCGCAGCAGCAGCGCATGACGCGCAAGCGCCGCTACAGCAAGGTCATCAGCGACCTCGGAATGGTCGGCCTCGGCAATCCGATCAGCGGACTGCACGTTCATGTCGAGGTGCCCGAGCCCGACCTGCGCGTCGAGATCATGCACCGCCTCGTGCCGTTCCTGCCGCTGCTGCTGGCGCTCTCGACCTCGTCGCCGTTCTGGTGCGGCTATCCAACGGGATTGCTGGGCTACCGCAATGCCGCCAACGACGCCCTGCCCCGCACCGGCTTTCCGGAGATGTTCCGGAACCTGGCCGAATACGAGACGTATGTGAAGACATTGGTCGATGCAGGCATCGTGCCCAACGCCACCTATGTCTGGTGGGCGCTGCGGCCCTCGCTTCAGCATCCGACCCTGGAGCTGCGCATCACCGATTGCTGCACCGCTACCGCGGACTCCGTGGCGATCGCAGCGCTGTTTCGCGCGCTGGTCCGCCATGCCGTCCACCATCCCGACCTGAACGCCACGCATTCGGCCGTGCACCGCGCGTTGGTCGAGGAGAATCGCTGGCGCGCCCAGCGCTACGGAACCGACGGCACCTATATCGACCTGGTGTCGTTCGAACCGATTTCATTTCGAAGCTGGCTTGATTCCGTGATTGCCATGCTGGCACCTCATATCGCGCATCTGGGCATCGAAGACGATATCCAGCATCTCAAGTCGATACCCAAGCGCGGCACTTCGGCGCATCTTCAGCTCGAATATTTCCGCAGCTTGAGGAAGTTCGGCCGGTCGCCGCGGGAAGCCATCGGGGACGTGACGAAATGGCTGCGGACGTCGACCGAAGCCGGTGACTTCACCGCCCGGGGCGGCGAGCCGAAGACGCCTCCGGCGCGGCAACCGCTCGCGGATCTGGTCTGACCATCACGAAGCGGTCGCATGGAACGACGTTTCGGCGGCCGACTTAAGCTCAGCATGACCGCAATGAACATCGGTGGAGACCAATCATGAGCGACAGCGGAGTGAGCATGCTCCTGGGCCACGCCTCGGCCCAGATGCTTTGGCTCTGGTTCATCGGCGCGTTCGTGCTCGGCGGGGTCCTTGTTTACGGGGTGATGAAGGCCGGCCATCTACGCCGCAGCGAACGGGCACGCCTGGATCGTGCGACGGAAGAGCGACAGCGCCAGGAAGACCCCTACAAGCGTCCGACCTGAGCGAGCCCGGCGAACGCCGGGTGCGATTTGGAACTTTTCGTTCCCCGGAGGTTTTGATCGCCCGAGGATTGAGGAAGGCGAGGCCTTCCCGTGTCGCCTCATGAGGAGGACGTATGGCTAAACGAGCGAAGAAACGCACCACCAAGAAGTCCGCGGCCAAGAAGACCGCGGCACGCCGCCCGCGTCAGGCGCCGAAGATGCTCAGCGATCTGTTTCTGGAGACGCTGAAGGACATCTATTTCGCCGAGAACAAGATCATCAAGACCTTGCCCAAAATGGCGAAGGCAGCACAGTCGAAGGAGCTGGCCGCCGCCTTCAACAAGCACTTGCGCGAGACCCAGGGCCAGGTCAAGCGGCTGGACCAGATCTTCAAGATGCTGGGCAAGCCCGCACGCGGAAAGCCCTGCGAGGCGATCAACGGCATCACCGACGAGGGCGCCGAGATCATGAAGGAGTTCAAGGGTGCGCCGGCACTCGATGCGGGCCTGCTCGCGGCCGCACAGGCGGTCGAGCATTACGAGATCTCGCGCTACGGCACGCTGCGCACCTGGGCCGAGGAGCTCGGCATGCAGGACGCGGCAAGGCTGCTCCAGGAGACGCTGGACGAGGAAGAGGCGACCGATCACGCCCTGACGGAGCTCGCCACCTCCGTGATCAACCTCGAGGCCGAAGAAGAGTACCGCGCGGCGGCCTGACCCAACCTCTAGGCAAATGGCGGAACGCCGCGGCCCGAGCCGCGGCGTTTGCCATTTCGGATGGGCACGGCGGTGCATGGCACATCAGCGCCCTCGCACTGGAATTCCCCGGAACCGGCCCCATATGCAGGCTTTCCCACCCCCGAGCCTACATCATGCAACCCAAGAATCCCCTCGACTGGATGCTGTCCGAAGCCCTGGATTCGCTGACCCGCGCCGATCGGCTGCGCCAGCAGTTCGGCCGCCAGGAAGCCTGTTGGGAGCCGCCCATCGACGTGCTCGAAACCGAGCGTGAGCTCCTGATCCTGGTGGCGCTTCCCGGGGTCAATCCGGACAATGTCGAGACGGTCATCCACGACGGCGTTCTCGTCATCTCCGGTCAGCGCACCCTCCCGCCGGAGCTTCGCAACGCCCGCATCCACCGGCTGGAGCTGCCGCAGGGGCGTTTTGAGCGCCGTATTGCATTGCCCCTTGGCCGCTACGCCATCAGCCGCTTCGTGATGGACGGCTGCGTCGCACTGCGCCTCGCCAAATCCTGAGGTCGATCATGGCCACCGAACAGATGAACACGAACGAACAGACTAATAACGACGTGAAGATCCCCGACGACGCGCTGATCATCGTCCCCGTGCGCGAGATGGTGCTGTTTCCCGGCGCTATCGCGCCGATCACGATCGGCCGGGCGAAGTCCATCGCAGCTGCGCAACAGGCGCTGCGCGAGCAGCGGCCGGTCGGCATCGTCCTCCAACGCAGCCCCGAAACCAATGATCCCGGGCCGGACGACCTCTACCGGGTCGCAACCATCGCCAACATCGTGCGCTACATCACGGCGCCCGACGGCACGCATCACATCGTCTGCCAGGGCGTGCAGCGCGCGCGCATTCTCGATTTCCTGCCGGGGACGCCGTTCCTGGCCGCACGCTTCCAGCAGATCCCCGAGCCGACCACGATCTCACCCGAGATCGAGGCGCGCGCGCTGAACCTGCAGCGCCAGGCCATCGAGGCGATCGAGTTGCTGCCGCAGGCGCCGCCGGAGCTGGCAGCGATGTTCCAGGGTACCAGCGCGCCCGGCGCGCTGGCGGATCTGGCGACCTCGTTCATGGACATCAAGCCGCAGGACAAGCAGGAGGTGCTGGAGACCATCGACCTCGCTCTCCGCGTGGAGAAGGTGTCGAAGCACCTCGCCGAGCGGCTGGAGGTGCTGCGCATCAGCAACGAGATCGGCCAGAAGACCAAGGCCTCTTTCGACGAGCGGCAGCGCGAGGCGATCCTGCGCGAGCAGATGGCAACCATCCAGCGCCAGCTCGGCGAAGGCGACGGCAAGCAGGCCGAGGTCACCGAGCTGACGGCCGCCATCGCCAAGGCCAACATGCCACCGGAGGCGGAGGCGCATGCCAAGAAGGAGCTGCGCCGCTACGAACGCATGCCGGAGGCCGCCGGCGAGGCCGGCATGGTCCGGACCTATCTCGACTGGCTGATCGAGCTGCCCTGGGCGCTGCCCGAGGAGAAGCCGATCGATATCAAGGAGGCGCGAGCCATCCTGGATGCGGACCATTTCGGCCTGGAGAAGATCAAGAGCCGCATCATCGAATATCTGGCGGTCCGCAAGCTCGCTCCGCAGGGCAAGGCGCCGATCCTGTGCTTCGTCGGCCCGCCCGGCGTCGGCAAGACGTCGCTGGGACAATCCATCGCGCGCGCGATGAATCGTCCCTTCGTGCGCGTCAGCCTGGGCGGCGTGCATGACGAGGCCGAGATCCGCGGCCACCGGCGCACCTATATCGGCGCGCTGCCCGGCAACATCATCCAGGGCATCAAGAAGGCGGGCGCACGCAACTGCGTCATGATGCTGGACGAGATCGACAAGATGGGCCGTGGCGTGCAGGGCGATCCCTCCGCCGCGATGCTGGAGGTGCTCGATCCCGAGCAGAACGGGACATTCCGGGACAACTACCTGGGCGTGCCCTTCGACCTCTCGCGCGTGGTGTTCATTGCGACCGCCAACATGCTGGACCAGATCCCCGGTCCGCTGCTGGACCGCATGGAGCTGATCAGCCTCGCCGGCTACACCGAGGACGAGAAGCTGGAGATCGCGCAGCGGTACCTGGTGCGGCGGCAGCTGGAGGCCAACGGCCTCTCGGCCGAGCAGGCCGAGATCGAGCCGGAGGCGCTGAAGCTGATCGTCAAGGGATACACCCGCGAGGCCGGCGTGCGTAACCTCGAGCGCGAGATCGGCAAGGTGTTCCGCCACGCCGCGGTGCAGGTCGCGGAAGGCACGGCCGCGAAGGTCGTGGTGACGGCGAAGGACATCGCGACCGTGCTCGGCCAGCCGCGCTTCGAAGGCGAGATCGCATTGCGCACCAGCGTTCCGGGCGTCGCCACCGGGCTTGCCTGGACGCCGGTCGGCGGCGACATCCTGTTCATCGAGGCAACGCGCGTGCCCGGCAAAGGCGGGCTGATCCTGACCGGCCAGCTCGGCGACGTCATGCGCGAGAGTGTGCAGGCTGCGATGACGCTGGTGAAGAGCCGGGCCTCCCAGCTCGGCATCGATCCCCAGCTGTTCGAGAAGAGCGACATCCACGTTCACGTCCCCGCGGGCGCGACCCCGAAGGACGGTCCGAGCGCGGGTGTTGCGATGTTCACGGCGCTGACCTCCCTGCTCACCAATCGCACGGTGCGCAGCGACACCGCGATGACCGGCGAGATCTCGCTGCGCGGGCTGGTGCTGCCGGTCGGCGGCATCAAGGAGAAGGTGGTGGCCGCGGCTGCTGCCGGCTTGAAGCGGGTGATGCTGCCGGCGCGCAACAAGCGGGACTACGACGATATCCCGAAGAGCGCGCGCGACAACCTCGAATTCATCTGGCTGGAGCGCGTCGATGAGGCCATTGCCGCCGCGCTCGAGCCGGGCGAGGCCCAAGTGGATGAAGCGGCGGAGTGAAGGCGATGCCGAAACTGCTGGACAGAGCAAAGAAATCGCAGACAACGCAGCGGGTGCGCGAACTGCTCGACCGAGCCGTCGACCGGCTGCGCGATGCGCTTGCAGGAGCCCAGCCGCGGCTTCAGCCGGTCCCGGTCCGGGTGAAGCGCCGCAAGGGCTGAGCCCTCCGTCTCAGGCCCTCGCGGCTGCCTCGAAACAAAAGGCCCCCTCCAATCCGAGGGGGCCTTTGCGTTGTTAGCCCACGGCGTCCTTGGCAGCCTTGACCGGGCGAGCACGGACGATCTTCCGGGCCGGCTTGGCCTTGAACATCATCTCCTCACCCGTGAACGGGTTGGTGCCCTTGCGCGCCTTGGTTGCGGGCTTCTTGATAACCACGAACTTGGCGAAGCCCGGCACCAGGAACAGGCCGTTCTTCTTGAGCTCCTTGTGGCCGACGTCGGTCAGCGTCTCCATGACGTTCTTGACGTCACGCTTGGAAAGCTCGGTGGCGGTCGCAATCTTTTCGATCAACTGCGATTTGGACATCTGGGTTGGCATCGTGTCTCCTCTGATTCGTTGCCGGTTGCATATTAGACCAACCGTTGAAGGCCTATAGCCTTCTGCACAGTTTTCTCGCGATTTTACGGGCTTTTCTGGCCCCCTGTGGCAAAAAACCCTGCTTTTTGGCTACTTCCGGAGCGGCAGAAGCCACAAGCAACGGATTTTGCCTTGTTTCAAAGGCCCGCACGACACCTTGCTAAATCTGATTCGCGGCTTTCGACAAGCAACGACCGGCCTCTTGGGGGAGGCCGGTCGCGATTCACCCTGCGAAAAAAGGCCTAGACGCGCTCGATGATGATGGCCGGCGCCATGCCGCCCGCGGCGCACATGGTGACGAGACCACGCTTGAGATCGCGCCGCTCGAGCTCGTCTAGCACGGTGCCGATCAGGATCGAGCCGGTGGCGCCGATGGGATGGCCGAGCGCAATCGAGCCGCCATTGACGTTGACCTTCGCGCGGTCGAGCTTGAGGTCGCGGATATATTTTTCCGCCACCACCGCAAAGGCCTCGTTGATCTCGAACAGGTCGATGTCGTCGGTGGTAAGACCGGCCTTTGCCAGCACCTTGCGCGTCGCCGGCACCGGCGCGTTCAGCATCAGGGTCGGCGAGTCCCCCATGTTGGCCATCGCCACCACGCGGGCGCGCGGCTTCAAGCCGTGCGCCTTGGCGTAAGCGGGCGATGCGAGAAGGATCGCGGCGGCGCCGTCGACCACGCCGGAGGAGTTGCCGGCGTGATGCACGAAGTCGATCTTCAGCTCAGGGTATTCTTGCAGGATCAGGCCACGATAGGTCGTGCCCTTGTCGTCGAGAGCGTAGTCGGCGATCGCAGGGAACGCCGGCTTCAGGCTGCTCAGGCCTTCCATCGTGGTTTGCGGCCGTGGATATTCCTCGTGGTCGAGCGCGAGGCTGCCGTCCTCGCGATAGACTGGCACCAGGCTCTTTTTGAAGTACCCGTTCGCCATGGCATGCGCGGCACGCTTCTGGCTCTCGAGCCCGAGCGCATCGACGTCCCGTCGGCTGATGCCCTCCATGGTCGCAATCGCGTCGGCGCAGACGCCCTGATGCGACTGGGGATGCAGTGCACGCAGGCGCAGATTGCCGTTGTCCATCATCATCGGACCACTGCCGCGCCGCCCCTCCATCGACATCATCTCGCAGCCGCCGGCGATGACGAGATCCTCGGCGCCGGCCATGATCGAGCTTGCGGCCATGTTGACGCTGGTGATGCCGCTTCCGCAAAAGCGATCGAGCGTCACCGCGCTGGCGCGCACGTCATAGCCGGCATCGAGCGCGGACATGCGGCCGAGATCGCCGCTTTGCGTCGCGACCTGCGCGCTGCAGCCCCAGACGATGTCGTCGACGTCTGCCGTATTGATGCCGGTGCGATCGGCAAGCGCGCGCAGCACGGTTGCTCCGAGCTGCTGCGGATGAATGCCCGAAAGCGCTCCCTTGCCCGTCTTTCCGATGCCTCGGGGGGTCCTGCAGGCATCGATGATCAGCGCGTCAGCCATTGGCGTTGCCTCTTGCTATGAGTGTTGACCGCGGTTTTGAATAAGGGAGAGAGGAGAGTCAATGCGCGGCGCGACGCGCCCTCTCCGTCCCCTCACGCAGATTTTCCGCTACGCGAAAGCCTCAACGAGGTCTTGGCCGGGCCTGTCCCCGTCGCGACAACGCTCCACGAAGGAAGAGTTCACGCCCCCGCCGAATTGTTCGCGATCACGTTGCGATAGAAGCTGGCGCTGAGTTTCGGCGTACGGACCTGGGTGTCGAAATTGACGTGGTAGAGGCCGAAACGCTTGTTCAGCCCGTAGACCCATTCGAAATTGTCCATCAGGCTCCAGAGGAAATAGCCGCGCACCGGCACGCCTTCGGCAGTGGCGCGCTGGAGCTGGGCGAGATAGTTGCGCAAATACATGATGCGGTCGGTGTCGTAGATCTTGCCGTCGGGCGTGACGACGTCGTCGCCGGAGGTGCCGTTCTCGCTGATGTAGATCGCGTCTGTTTTCCATATCTTGGCTGCGAGCTTCGGCACCCAGTAGATCGTCTCGGGCCCGACGCGCAGCCAGTCCGAATTCATGTGCGGGAACGATTTCGGGATCGGCAGCGGCATGAAGCCCGCGCCCTGGTCGGAGGCCACCACATAGTTCTGAGGCGCGTAGATGTTGAGGCCGAGAAAATCGACCGGCGAGGAGATGATCTTGAGCTCCGCATCGGTGAATTTCGGCGCGTCGGGTCCGGCAAATTTCAGGAAGGCGTCGGTATAGCGGCCCGTCACGATGACGTTGAGATAGCCGGCATTCATCTCGCGCAGCGCAATCTCCGCGGCGCGGACGTTCTCCGGCGTGTCGATCGCCGGCACGCAGGCATCGATGTTCTCGGCCGGCCCCACCCTGGTGCCGCGCCGGCCATGGGCGCGCACGGCCTGTACCGCGATCCCATGCGCCAGCGCGCTGTTGTGCCTGATCTGGTTGACCTCGGCCTGCGGCAACTTCAGGCCCGGCGCGTCGATGCCGATGCCGTAACCGAAATAGACGAAACGGCCGCTCTCGTTCAGCGTGAACACGTTCTTGACGCGGTCGGTGAGGTGCTTGGCGACGTATGCCGCATAGTCGCCAAAGATCTTGCAGGTATCTGTTGAACGCCAGCCGCCAAAACGGTCCTGAAGCGATTGCGGCAGATCCCAATGATAGAGCGTCAGCCACGGCTCGATGCCGTTCTTCAGGAGCTCGTCAACGAGGCGATTGTAGAAATCGATTCCCTTCGGGTTGGGCTTGCCGTCGCCTTCCGGAAACAGCCGCGGCCAGGCCACGGAGAAACGATAAGCCCTGCAGCCGAGCGCCTTGATGAGCGCGATGTCCTCCTTGTAGCGGTGATAGTGCTCATTGGCGCGGTCGCCGGTGGTGCCGTCCTCGATCTTGCCGGGAATGCGCGCGAACTTGTCCCAGATCGAAGCCCCACGCCCATCCTCGTTGACGGCGCCCTCCACCTGGTATGACGAGGTCGCCGTGCCCCAGATGAAACCCGGCGGAAAGCCGCCTCCCCCGCGCGGCGGCCGGGCCGGCTTGGCTTTGGCTGCGTCGATCGCACCAGTCATCCCGGCTGCGGACAGCCCCGCGATCTTCGCAAATCGGCGACGCGAGACCTTGTCCGTCATTGATGCTTCTCCGCTTCGGGGTTGTTGCAGGCGCACAATGGCGAGTCCAGGGCGGTTTGGAAAGCAAGCTGTGCCGAAAGCACGATGCAGAATGCCGCGGCCTTGCCGCGGCATATGGATGCGGGCCAGTCGCCCCGCTAGCTTTCCCGCTCAGCGCAAACGCCTCGGCAATCTTGGCAGCCTGCCGAGATCTAACGCCGCCACGCGCTCGGTTCGCTCGCCTGCCGGCGGCTGCTGTTCCGTCAGAATGAGCGTGCCATGAAGGATCACTCCCGGTACCTGGTGTGCCGTCGCGGTGTAGCTCGCGATCTTGCCGGGGCAGCGTCCCTCGATGTCCAACGTGAGTTCATCTTCAACACCGAAGACCGTTGCTCGCCCCTCGGTATGACGCTTCGCCGATACGATCGCAGTGAAGCGGTCGCCATCGACCGTGCAGGAGCCACGATAGGTCATCAGGCTGTCGCGCCCCCAGATCTGGCCGTCCGCGACATGGACGATTCCGGTCCCCTGATCGAGCGGCGTGTTGTACCACGCCGCATAGGTGCCGTCCTTCAGCATGGGAGCCATCTCCATTGGTGTTCCCAGGCCGACAATCCGCATGATCAGCGCTAAGAAAGCGTTAATCGCACGGCCCGAGCCGATCCGGCCCGTCTTTCCGCAGCTCGGCTTCGAGCTCCTCGATGATGCTGTGAAGCAGACACGCCGCGAGCGGATCGGTCACTTCCCGCTCCAAATGCCTATAGCGCGCGATCCGGAATTGCTGCTCTCTCAACTGGTGCTCTGTCATCGGACGGGCCCTCCGACGAACCGACGCGCAGGCCGCCAAGTCGTTTCGTTAAAGTTTTCAGATCATTCGTCATGGTTTCTGATTGGTTAAGCGGGCCAGGAAGCTGTGCCGCGGAGCCGCTCGACTGCGCATCGTCGCTCAACGTTTCTTTGTGCAGCCGCTCGGTTGCCTGGAAGCAGGATCGCGCAAGGCAGGACCGTCTCAGGCCAAACCCCAAAGCCCCTTGCGCCGCATAGAGCCCTCTCCCCTGTTGGGAAAAGGAAGCGTCACGCTGGTTTCAGAACGTCACCCGCATTCCTGCGTAGAACGCCCTCGGCCGTGCCGGGCTCAGGGAGCGCGGGTCGAGGAAGTCGCTGCCGCCGTTGGTGAAGTTGGGCAAGGCATCGCGGTCGAAGAACTGGCCGTAGGTGACGTAGCGCTTGTCGAACACGTTGTCGACGCGGCCGTAGAGCTGGACGTTCTTCGCAACCTGATAGGAGGTGTGGAGATTGAACACCGTATAGGACGGCAGCTTCTCGAACTGGTTGGACTCGTCGCCGACGAGATGCTGGCTGGAGACGAACAGCGCGTTGCCGCCGACCTTCCAGACATCGGTCACGGCGTAGTCGACGCCGACCTTGACGCGGTGGCGTGGGACCGCCGGGATCTGGTTGCCGGGCCTCACCTGGATGGTTTCGGTGGTGTCGTCGGCAAACGGGCTTTCCGAGCCGAGCTCGAGCGGATCAAGAAAACGCGCGTCGACGAAGGAATAGCTCGCCTGGAACTGGAGCGTGGGCGACTTGATGTTGACCTCGGCCTCCAGCCCCTGCCGGCGGGTCCGGCCGACATTGGAGAAGTAGCCGAAGCCGGTCCGCCCGACGACCGGCACCGCCATGATGTCGTCGTGATTGGTGGCACGGAAACCACCGACCTTCCAGCCGAGCGTGCCGATGTTCAGCTCCTTGGTGCCGCGGAAGCCCGCCTCCACGGTCTTGGAGACGACCTGCTTCAATGGCGGATCCGCAACCAGGAAGGCTGCGATGAGACAGGGCCTGGTGGGATCCGCGCAGCCGAGCTCGAGCGGCGTCGGCACGCGGTTGGCCTCGGAATAGCCGGCATAGGCGGTCAATTCCGGCGTGATCCTATAGGTGCCGCCGATGATGGGATTGAAGCGGGTAAAGGTGTGATAGCCGTTGAGCGCGGTCCCGAGCTGATCCTCCAGCGAGATCCGCGCCGCGTTGAAGCGGCCGCCGCCCGTGATCGCGAAAGCGTTCGTGACGTTGAACGTGTCCATCGCATAGAGGCCGTTGTACTGATTGACTGTCCGCAGCGAGACGGGACCGGCAACGGGATCTGCCGCGGGGGTCGGCCCGAGGAAAACGCCGCTGCCGCTGACAACGTAGTTCTCTCCCATTGAGCCGATCTCGGAGCTGGCATTGTAGCGCGAGATGCCGGCATCATAGGTTGAGCCGACCACGAAACGATTGTCATGGCCGAACAGCTGGTCGGTATTGGTGGCCTGCCCCGACACGCCGAACGTGGACGAACGGATCGAGCCCCGGTCGATGGCACCGAGGATCGTGCCTGGCGCAAAGGGGTTGGCGAGTTGCACGCCGCCCCCGCCATAGGCGGCTGAAGTGTCGTCGCCGAAGCAGAGCAATCCCGCATCTGCGGCGCACTCCTCTACGTCGGTCGGATTGCCGTCAACGATGTTCTGCTCGAACCGGCGCGCATAGGCGGTGCCCTCGAACGTCCAGGTCGGCGTCGCGTCGACCTTTCCGGTCAGGTTGAGATAACCGACGCGGTTCGTGATAGTCTGCGGTGTGGTGTAGGTCGCGCCCCAGTATTTGTCGAGCAGCTCCGCCGGTACGGTAGCGCTGGCGCCGAAGTTGTTCTTGGCCAGCCCCATGTTGACGTGGAATTCGCTGTCACCCGCCCTGTAGCCGATATCGCCATAGAAGCGCCGAACAGTCGATTGGGAAAAATTACGGAAGCCGTTGTCGCGCAGGCCTTCGAGCGCGCCGTAGACGGCGTAGTTCTGATCGACCTGCTTGCCCCACTGCGCCGAGCCCTGGATGCGGCCGAACGAACCGCCCATGACGTCGAGTTCCGCGCCATGATAAGTAAAGCCGTTCTTCATTTGCAGGTTGATTGCGCCGCCCAGCGCATTGAGGCCGAAGGCGGGGTTGTTGGTCACCAGCGTCACGGATCTGATCGCGGCGGTGGGGATCAGGTCCCAGTTCACGGCGTCCGAGAACGCTTCGTTGATGCGCACGCCGTTCTGGTACACGGCGAGGCCTTGGGGCGTGCCGACCACCGGAGAGGCAACGAAGCCGCGAAACTCGACGTCAGGCGCGAAGGGATTGCCGGTGACCTCGCTGATGTTGACGCCGGGAATGTTGTCGCGCAACGCATCAGTCACGTTCAGCGAGTTGGTTCGCTTGATCTGGCTCGCATCGACGGCGTTGATTGCGGAAGGGACCTTGTCGACATCGAGACCCCGGCCGATGCCAGGCGAGGTCGGGAAGACATAGAGCCGAGTCCTCGGGGCGGCGGATGCCGGCGCGCCTATGCGCGCAACCGGCCGCGACGGGACCACCCGCGGCGCTGCCGGCGCTGGCGCAGTCACTTCGACCGGCGGCAGGTTCTGGACGTTGGTCTGCTCGTCTGGAGCGGCAACAGCCTCGGTCGCAACAACCATTCCCGTAGAAATTGAAATGATGACCAGACTACGAACGCCCATACCTGCCGCCTCCACCCGCATCGTCCGGCTCTCTTGTTTCCCCGCCGGTTAGGCGAACGATACAGGCCAACAGCCGAAAAGCACCAGCCGTAAAAGGTCCGACCTCTTCGGAGCACGAATTCCCGGCAAAATCGGGAATTATTCCCGACGTCTCCCACGGTGGGCGCAAGCCCCCGACGCTCAACTGGGAACAATTCCCGGACGGGACGAGACTTTTTGCCGAACTTCGCAAGGGGCCTTCGTGCAATCCTTGGCTCGACATCGCGATCCGATCGCGAGTCATTCATCCGTAGACTCACCCCGCCCTCGTGGCGGGGTGCTTTTACGGCAAACGAAAATACAGGGAGGGACATGATGACGTTGGGGGATCGCTTTTCAGTTCGATATTCGTCGGCTCGACCAACCCGCAGCCTCGTCACAGGTCTCGTCACAGGCCTTGTCACAGGCCTTGTCACAGGCCTTGTCACAGGCATTGGCGTCATCACATCCATTGCCGCCGCCTCCGCGCAGGATCCAGCAAGGAATCCGACGCCGGAGAACATCAAAGCCATCACCTCGCAGGTCGACAGCGCCTACATCAGGGCGAACACCGCGACGTCCACCAATTGGCCCACGATCGGTCTCGACTACGCCGAGACGCGATTCTCGAAGCTCAATCAGATCACGCGCGACAACGTCAAAGACCTCGGCCTGGTCTGGACCTACAATCTCGAATCCTCGCGCGGCGTCGAGGCGACGCCGGTCGTCATCGACGGGATCATGTACCAGACGGCCCCATGGAGCGTCGTGCATGCCATCGACGCGCGCACCGGCAAGCGCATCTGGACGTTCGATCCCGAAGTCAACCGCGAGCTCGGCTACAGAGGCTGCTGCGACGTCGTCAACCGCGGCGTCGCACTCTACAAGGGGAAAGTGTTCGTGGCCGCATATGACGGCCGACTGATCGCGCTCGACGCGGCGACCGGCAAGAAGGTCTGGGAAAGGGACACGCTGATCGATCACGAGCATTCCTACACGATCACCGGTGCGCCGCGCGTCTTCAACGGAAAGGTCGTGATCGGACAAGGCGGCGCCGAATATGGCGCGCGCGGCTACGTCACCGCGTACGATTCCGATAGCGGCAATCAGCTCTGGCGCTGGTTCACCGTGCCCGGCGATCCGTCCAAGCCATTCGAAGACGAGTCGATGGAGAAGGCGGCCAAGACGTGGGATCCCGCCGGCAAGTACTGGCTCAATGGCGGTGGAGGCACGCCGTGGGACACCATCACCTTCGACCCCGATCTCAATCTCGTCTATATCGGCACCGGCAACGGCTCGCCCTGGAACAGGAACGTTCGTAGTCCCGCTGGCGGCGACAATCTCTATCTCGCCTCGATCGTGGCGCTGAACGCCGATACCGGCAAGTACGTCTGGCACTATCAGGAGACGCCCGGCGACCACTGGGACTACACCTCGACGCAGCCGATGATCCTCGCCGACATCAGCATCGATGGCGCGCCGCGCAAGGTCATCCTGCACGCGCCCAAGAACGGCTTCTTCTTCGTGATCGACCGCACCAATGGGAAATTCATCTCCGCGAAGAACTTCGTCGACGTGAACTGGGCCACCGGTTACGACGCCAACGGCCGCCCGATCGAGGTGCCGGCCGCGCGTGGCGAGGCGGCGTACGACTCGATCCCCGGACCCTACGGCGCCCACAATTGGCATCCGATGTCGTTCAACCCGCAGACCGGGCTGGTCTATCTGCCGGCCCAGAACGTGCCGCTGAACCTCATTCCGGAAAAGAACTTCAAGCAGAATGCCGCAACGCCGGGCAAGTTCGGCGGCGCCACCGGCTGGAATGTCGGCTTCGTGCTCAACGGAGAGCCGCCGAAGAGTCTTCCGTTCGGACGCCTGATCGCGTGGGATCCGGTCAAGCAAAAGGAAGCCTGGCGGGTGGAATACCCCTCCCCATGGAATGGCGGCACTCTGACCACGGCCGGAAACCTGGTATTCCAGGGCACCGCGGATGGACGCTTCGTTGCCTATGATGCCAAGACCGGCAAGACGCTGTGGGAAACACCGACCGGCACCGGCGTCGTCGCCGCGGCCTCGACCTACATGCTCGATGGCGTGCAGTACGTCTCGATCGCCGTCGGCTGGGGCGGCGTCTACGGCATGGCGCAGCGCGCGACCGAGCGGCAAAGCCCCGGAACAGTCTACACGTTCGCGCTCAACGGCAAGGCGCCATTGCCGGAATTCGTGAAGTACCAGACCGAAGGCCTGCTCCAGGGCGTGAAATACGATCCCAAGGACGTGCCGGAAGGCACAGCACTCTACGTCGCCGCCTGCGCCACCTGCCATGGCGTACCCGGCGTCGACAAGGGCGGCAACGTCCGCAATCTCGGCTACGTGCCGGCGGAGGAGATCGCCAACCTCAAGAGCATCGTCTTCAAAGGACCGTTCCGCGACAAAGGCATGCCGGACTTCACGGGCAAGCTCACGGAAGCCGATGTCGTGAAGATCCAGGCCTTCATCCAGGGCACCGCCGACGCGATACGGCCCAAGAAGTGACGCGGCAGCACGGCTGCGGCAGGCACCGCCGCAGCCGGCTGATGCGGCGTCCACCGCACCCGTCGTCTCGTCGAAACACGATGCAATTCAGGGAGTTCCATTGAGCCCGATACTCGTCGTCGACGACCATCCAATCATTGCAGAAGCTTGCCGCGTGGTGCTGGGGGACGTCGAAGACGTCGTCGCGGCGCGCGATGTCCCGAGTGGCTATCAAGCATTCCTGGAGCACCGGCCCGGAGTCGTCATCCTCGATTTGAGCTTTCCCGGGGAAGCGCTGGGCGGCGTCGACTTGCTGCACCGCATGTCCTCGGATGCGCCGCTCGCGCGCGTGCTGGTCTTCAGCATGCATGCGGACGCAAGTATCGTTGCGTCCGCGATCAAGGCAGGAGCCATCGGATATTTGCTGAAGGACTCTCCGCCCGACGAACTGCCAAAGGCAGTGCGTCAGGTCAGGCTCGGACATCGCTATGTCGACGAGCGGATCAATCTTCGCGGCGTTCCCCTCCCCGATCACGTTGATTCCGGCAAGGCCGCCATGCTGACCCGCAGGGAAAGAGAGACACTCAGCCTTCTTGGCCAAGGGAATTCCTATTCTGCGATCGCCGAAGAGCTGGATATCACGCCTCGTGCCGTCGCTCGGCTCGTCAAGCAGGCCAGGACCAAGCTCGGTCTCCGTCGCACGAGCGACCTGCTCCGCCGTGCGCACGAGCTTGCGGGCAACGCGGATAGCTCGAACTGACGGGCAGCCGGCTGCTCATTGCAGCAGCTGAAGCAGCGCGCGTCCAGCCGGCGCCTTCAGCTCGGTTCTATCCAGCGTGCCGTCATGATCCGGATCGGCTGCGTCGGACCGCTGCGAGACCACGGCGAGATACTCGTTCACCGACAGCGTTCCATCGTGGTCGGGATCTGCTGCCGCAATCTCTTTGCCGGTCAATCTCCCCCGCAACTCCCGCATGTCCAGTGTGCCGTCGAGATCCGGGTCGAGCCTGGCGAAAAGCGCCATGGCCGCCTTCCTGACCTCGATATGGTCGAGCGTTCCGTCGTTGTCGGTGTCGAACTTCTTGACGGGATCACCGCGAGAAGCCGCCAGCGCAGATCCTGACACCATCGCGGCGGCCAGAATCGACGCCATCCATCGGCCAAACATCGGCATGTCGAGCCCTCCCTGTGGTCTCGGACGTCATGTTCGGATCATGACGAGGCAGTCGGAATCAGGGCCTCTACAGTCAAGCCGCCATCGCCGGACACGACGTTGAGCGTGCCGCCCAGTGCCATTATCCGCTCGCGCATCCCGACGAGCCCGAAGCCGAGCTTCTGGTCCGGCTCCATGCCGCGCCCGTTGTCGCTGACCCGCACCCGGGCGCAGCCGCGGCCGTCGTTAGCCATCTGCTCCGCCGGCTCGATGACGACGTTGACCGAGGTCGCACCGGCGTGGCGGAATACGTTGGTGAGTGCCTCCTGCACGATACGGTAGATGGTGAGATCGGCGGTCTCGCCGGTCGGCCCGAGCGCCGGCGAGATCATGGTCTCGATCGCGACCTCGGGATGCGACTGCCGCCAAAGCCGCGACAGGGATTCGAGTGCCTTGCGCAAACCGAGCTCGGCAAGGCCGACAGGCCGAAGGCGCTCCAGCACGCGGCGATTGAACTGCTGGAGCGCGTTGATCTGCTCCAGCATGGCGCTGCCATGTTTGCGCACGGCGTCCGCACTCGGGTCCCGTCCATCCGCCAGCTTGGCCAGTGCGCTCGCATGCGCGCGCAGCGAGAACAGATACGGCCCGAACTCGTCATGGAGCTCGCGCGCGATCTCCTTGCGCTCGATGTCCTGAAGCGACACCGCACGCTCGGCAAGTCGACGCTTGTCCTCGACCGCCTCGCCAAGCGTCGCGGCAAGGTGGTTGAGCTTGGTGCAGATCGCGGCGAGTTCCGGCGCGCCGCCCGGCGTGACACGGGCCTCGTAATGTCCGCGTTCGAGCTTCCCCATGGCCTCGGCCAGCGACTGGAGGGGTGCCAGCGCCCGACCGACCACATTCATCATCAGGAAAAACAGCGCGAGCGCGATCACCGAGCCCACCTCGAGCTGGGTCACGATGCCGTCCCAGATCTCGGCGATCTCGTCATCGGGGTGCGAGGTGATCACGAGCGAGCCCGGCTTGCCCTGGATCGAGACGGGGACGCTGACCGCGGTCTGCTCGGGATGAACCAGGCCGACGAACCAAGCCGGCGGCGCGCGCGTGTCGGCGTCGGCGTCAAGCCGGGGCGGCGTCAGGGAATGACCCCCGGCGTCCCGAAGCGTGATGCTGACATGGCGCAGGCGGCTGAGATCGCGCGCGATCTGGTTCAGCCGGGCGTCCGGCTCCGGCGCCTCGTTCAGGTCCGCCACGATCATCTCGATGAATTCGCGCGCGAGCCGGATTACGCTCTGGTCCTCGGCCTGCACGCGCGGCCCGGCCTCCGCGACCTGCCGGCCGATATTGACGGCGAGCCCGAGTGCCAGCAGCAGCGCCAGCAAGAGATTGATGCGCCCGCGCAAGGATAAATTTTGCCACATTGCTATCGCCAGTGCCTCGCGAAGGATGCCCGCGCCTGTCCGATGACGTTGACAGAGGCGAAGCGCCCGATATCTAATCGGAAGCGTACAGCAATCCCGGCCGGGTTGCATGAGGCCACATGAGACGCCCAGTTCCTCATGCTGGCTGCGTGCAGCGCAAAACAGGCAAACTCTAACGCAGGGACGCGCTGTCGCGGGGAACGCCTATGCGCATTCTGATCGTCGACGATCATCCCATTGTCGCCTCCGGCTGCCGTGCCGTGCTGGCCGACGAGGGCGAGATCGAGATTCTGGAGGCTGCCGACGCCGAAGACGGCGAGTGCGTCTTCATCGTCGAACGCCCCGACCTCTGCATCATCGACATCAACCTGCCGACCGTGTCCGGCTTCGAGCTCGCACGTCGCATCCTCGAGCGCGCGCCGGAGGCCCGGATCATCATGTTCAGCATGAACGACGATCCTGCTTTCGCCGCGCGCGCTATCGAGTGCGGCGCCAAGGGGTATGTCTCAAAGACCGGCGATCCCGACGACCTCGTCGAGGCGATCCGCGCCGTCAGCGGCGGCGGCACCTATCTGCCCACTGCCATCGCGCGCAGCATCGCCTTTGCAGGACCGACGCTGGCCCAAAGCCCGCTATCGAAGCTGAACGCACGCGAGATGGAGATCCTGCGGCTGCTGAGCGCCGGCAAGAGCCTGTCCGAGATCGCCTGGCTGGTGCAATCGTCCTACAAGACGGTGGCCAATACCTCGTCCATCATGCGCCAGAAGCTCGGCGTGAAAACCTCGGTCGAGCTGGTGCGGCTGGCGATCGACAGTGGCGTCGCCTGACGACGCCACAAATTTCGGTCACACAAGCGTGCATTGTTGATGGGGTGAGATGCCACGGAGCTTGGGCATGACGATTCAGACTGTCTCGACCAATAAATCCCATGGCGGCGTGCAGGGCGTCTATCGCCATGCCAGCCAGGCCACCGGAACCGACATGGTGTTCTCGGTCTACGTTCCGCCGCATGCGGCCGGCGCCAAGCTGCCCGTGGTCTGGTATCTTTCCGGACTCACCTGCACCCACGCCAACGTCACCGAGAAGGGCGAATTCCGCAAAGCCTGCGCCGAGCTCGGCCTGATCTTCGTCGCACCAGACACCTCGCCGCGCGGGCCGGACGTGCCGGGTGACGCCAACAATGCCTATGATTTCGGCCTGGGCGCCGGCTTCTATGTCGATGCGACCCAAGAGCCATTCGCGCGAAACTACCGCATGTGGAGCTACGTCACCGACGAGTTGCCCAAGCTGGTCGCCGAGAACTTTCCGGTCGACGCCAAACGGCAATCGGTGATGGGCCACTCCATGGGCGGCCACGGTGCGCTGACGGTGACGCTGCGCAACCCGCACCGCTATCGCGCCGCGAGCGCGTTCGCCCCGATCGTGGCGCCTTCGCAGGTGCCCTGGGGCATCAAGGCCCTGACCGGCTATCTCGGGCCGAACAAGGACGCCTGGCGCAACCACGACACGGTGGCGCTGATCGAGGATGGCGCGAGATTCTCCGGCTTCCTGGTCGATTACGGCGATGCCGACAACTTCTTGAAGGAGCAGCTCAAGCCCGAGCTGCTGCAAGAGGCATGCACCAAGACTAACATCCCGCTCACGCTGCGGCGGCAGGCGGGCTACGACCACAGCTACTATTTCATCTCCACCTTCATGAGCGATCACCTGCACTGGCACGCAGCAAGGTTGACGGCGTAGCGTTTTTTCCTTCTCCGCTTGTGAGCGCGAAGCGCCCTCGCGGCGAGCTATTGCTGCTCTACTCCGGCCGCCCGTAATTCGGCGCCAGCAAACGGTTCCGGATCAGGTAGCTCATGGTGCGCGTCCAGGCTTCGTCGGTGTTGCCGCGCATGTCGGCGCTGGCGACCGTGATCATGTTGCCGGTCTTCACGTCTCGGAGATAGACGTTAAGACTGATGATCAGGTTCGAGACCTTCTGCACGAGCCCGGTGATCTCCAGATCGGCACCGAGCTGACGGGCGAGCTTGAGGTCGCAGCCGCCGCAGGCTTGCAGGTTCGCGCGACGGGCGGCATCCCTGACCGGAGCTATATCAAGGAGCTGGAACCGGCCCGATTCTGCCAGTTCCTTGCGCAGCTGCTCGCTGATACGCTCCAGCCGCGCCTGCTCCGGCTTCGCGCCGTAGAACTCACCGGGCAGACTGGTGTCGATCAGCTCGAAATCGAAGACCGCAAGCTTTGGCGGATCGGCGAGCGCGACCGAACCCGTCAACAACAAAGCCGCAAAGCCTATCAATGCTCGCACGATCGTGATTCCCGTCCTCGCGCGCGCGAGGACGAAATGCGGGGTTGCATGCCCTGACAAATTGGTCATGCTTCAGCAGAGACAATTCTCCACCAGCGGTCAAGCTGGGGAGAACGCCTGGAGGAAACATGATCCGATGGTTGGTCGGCCTGATCGGTCTGGGTGTTGCCGCCACGAGTGCGCTCGCCGCGGACCCGGTTACGATCGGCGTCGGCTATCTCGGAATTGCCGGCACCCGATCGACGCTATCGCTGGCCGAGCAACCTGCGGAGAATGACGGCCTCGCCGGCGCCCGCCTCGCCATCGAGGACAACAACACCACCGGAAAGTTTCTCAACCAGCGCTTCACGCTGGAGGAGCGCCGCGTCAAGGAAGGCGAGGATCCGGTCCAGGCTGCAACCGCCCTCGCTGACAAGAACGGGTTCGTCATCGCCGACCTGCCGGCCGATGCGCTGCTGAAAGTCTCCGACGCCCTGCGTGAGCGCGGCACGCTGCTGTTCAACGTCGGCGCAATCGACGAACGGTTGCGCGAGGCCGATTGCCGCGCCAATGTCATCCACACCGCTCCGACACGCGCGATGCTGGCCGATGCGCTCGGCCAGTATCTCGTTTGGAAAAAGTGGTCGCGCTGGCTTCTCGTGGTCGGCTCCCATAACGAAGACAGGCTGTTCGCCGATGCGCTCCGGCGCACCGCGACGCGGTTCGGCGCCAAGATCGTCCAGGAACGGACCTTCGAAGACAAAGGCGGCGCGCGACGTACCGACAGCGGCGTGACGCTGATCCAGCGCCAGATTCCGGTGTTTACGCAGCAGGCGCCCGCATACGACGTGCTGATCGCCGCCGATGAGAGCGAGGTCTTCGGCGCGTACCTGCCCTATCGCACCTGGGATCCGCGCCCCGTCGCGGGCTCCGCCGGCCTCGTGCCGCGGAGCTGGGACGCGGCGCAGGACCAGTGGGGCGCGATCCAGATCCAGAACCGCTTCTTCAAGCTGAATTCGCGGCGCATGACCGCGCTCGACATGCAGGCCTGGACCGCGGTCCGCATGATCGGCGAAGGCACCTCGCGCACCAATTCCGGCGACATCAAGAAGGTGACCGACTTCATCAAGGGCCCGGATTTCTCGGTCGCCGCCTTCAAAGGCACGCGGCTGACCTTGCGTGACTGGAACTTGCAGCTTCGCCAGCCGATCCTGCTGGTCGACGGCCGCATGGTGGTGTCGGTATCGCCGCAGGAAGGTTTCCTGCATCAGGTCTCCGAGCTCGACACGCTCGGCTACGATCGCCCGGAGAGCAAATGCAAGTTGAAGTGAGGACGCAGATGTTGCGCATGTGGCGTGTTGGGCTACTCTCCGCAATGGCGCTCGTCGCAGCGCCTGCGCATGCGTTCATCGCCTATGTTTCGAACGAGAAGAGTAACACGGTGTCGGTCATCGACACCGAGACCTGGACGGTGACCAAGACCATCAAAGTCGGTCAGCGCCCGCGCGGGATCGATCTCACACGTGATGGAAAGTTCGTGATGGTCGCAGTGGGCGACGACGACACCATCCAGGTGATCGATGCCAAGACGCAGACCGTCGTCGACAGCCTGCCCTCCGGCCCCGATCCGGAATTGTTCGCCCAGGATGCCGCCGGAAAGACTCTCTACGTCGCCAACGAGAACGACAACACGGTGACCGTGATCGACCTCGAGAAGCGCGCGCGCCTGGGTGATATCCAGGTCGGCGTCGAGCCCGAGGGCATGACCATCAGCCCCGACGGCAACACACTGATCAACACGTCCGAGACCACCAACATGGCGCATTTCATCGACACCGCCACGCGCCAGATCGTCGCCAACGTGCTGGTCGACGCGCGCCCGCGTTTTGCCGAGTACAAGCATGACAGCTCCGAAGTCTGGGTGTCCTCGGAGATCGGCGGCACGGTCTCGATCATCGATCCCAAGAAGCACGAAGTGATCGGCAAAGTCACGTTCGAAATCCCGGGCTTGCGAAAAGAAGCCATCCAGCCGGTCGGCATCGGCATGACCAGAGATGACAAGACCGCCTTTGTCGCGCTCGGGCCCGCCAACCGCATCGCGGTCGTCGACGTCGCCACGCGCAAAGTGACGAAATATCTGCTGGTCGGGCAGCGCGTCTGGCATGTCGCGTTCACGCCCGACGAAAAATACCTGCTCACCACCAATGGCGTGTCGAACGACGTCTCGGTCATCGACGTCGCCGCGCAGAAAGTCATCAAGACCATTCAGGTGGGCGAACTGCCTTGGGGCGTCGCGATTGCGCCATGACCAGCCCTGCCCCGGTCACCGAGCAACGTCAGATGCCGAGGCCTGATGCGGCCGCGTTGCCGGCGTTGTCGATCGAGGGCGTCAGCCATTCCTACGGACCACGGCGCGCGCTCACGGACGTGTCATTCGACGTGCAGCCGGCGAGCTTCACGGCACTGCTGGGACTCAACGGCGCCGGAAAGAGCACGCTGTTCTCGCTCGTCACCCGCCTGTTCGGCATCCAGTCCGGCCGTGTCTCCATCTTCGGCCATGACATCAGCAAGACTCCCGGCGAGGCGCTGCGGCTGTTAGGTGTCGTATTCCAGCCGCGCACGCTCGACCTCGACCTGTCGCTGACGCAGAACCTGCTCTATCACGCCGCCCTCCACGGCATCAGCCGCCGCGAGGCCGCCGCCCGCAGCGCCGAGCTGCTCGGCCGCATCGGGCTCGAAGAGCGCGCCGGCAGCAAGGTGCGCGATCTCTCGGGCGGACAGATGCGGCGGCTGGAGATTGCACGAGCGTTGCTGCACCGTCCCCGGCTGCTGTTGCTGGACGAGCCGACCGTCGGCCTGGACGTCAAGGCACGGGCCGACATCATCAGCCATGTTCGCCAGCTCGTGGCCGAGCAGAGCATTGGCGTGCTCTGGGCCACGCACCTGTTCGACGAGATCATGCCCGGTGACGATCTCGTCGTGCTGCACCAAGGTAAAGTGCTGGCGCGGGGTCCGATGAGCCGCGTCGTCGCGGAAGCCGGCGCGCAGGACGTCAACACCGCCTTCATGCGCCTGACCGGCGCGCAAACGATGCCGGGAGGCGGCACATGAGCAGCATCACCGCGCGCGATACGCCGCGTGGCTTCTCAGTCCAGGAGTACCTGACCTGCCTCACCGGCATCGTCTGGCGCGAGGGGCTGCGCTTCCTGCATCAGCGCGAACGTTTTGTCTCCGCATTGGTACGGCCCCTGGTGTGGCTGTTCATCTTTGCCGCCGGCTTCCGCCAGGTGCTCGGCATCTCCATCATCCCGCCATATGAGACCTACATCCTCTACGAGGTGTATATCGCACCTGGGCTGATTGCGATGATTCAGCTCTTCAACGGCATGCAGTCTTCGCTCTCGATGGTCTATGACCGCGAGATGGGCAATATGCGCACCCTGCTGGTGAGCCCGCTGCCACGCGGGTTCCTCTTGTTCTGCAAGCTGCTCGCGGGCACTGCGGTGTCGCTGCTCCAGGTCTATGCGTTCCTGCTGATCGCCTGGCTTTGGGACATTACCCCGCCGGCCGCGGGCTACCTTACCGTGCTGCCGGCGCTGATCCTCTCGGGGCTGATGCTGGGTTCTCTCGGAATGCTGATCTCCTCCGGCATCAAACAGCTGGAAAATTTCGCCGGCGTGATGAACTTCGTCATCTTCCCGATGTTCTTCGCCTCCTCCGCGCTCTACCCGCTCTGGCGGGTGCAGGAGGGCAGCCCTTATCTTTACTATCTTTGCGAGGTCAATCCGTTCACCCATGCGGTCGAGCTGATCCGCTTCGCGCTGTACGGGCAGATCAACTGGATCTCGCTGGCGGTGGTCGCTGCTTGCACAATCGTCTTCATGATCGGTGCGATCTTGGCCTATGATCCCTCGCGCGGGCTGGCGCGACGCGGCCCTGCCGGAGGCGAAGGATGAAGGTTTGGGTCCTGGCTGCCATCACAATGATGCTGTCCGCCACAGCCGCGCTCGCGGCCGATCCGCGCTATCCGGACTGGCCCTGCACCCAGGCCAAGGTTCCGGAGATCTCGCTGGCCGCCGTGTGGGCCGGTCCGCCGCTCGATGACGTCCAGAACAAGTGGAAGGACGACGCCGAGGTCAGCGCGCTGGTTGCAAAGCTGTCGGCACGCAAGACGCCGCTGGACGAGGCCGAGAAATCGGTGAAGGAGCTTCTAGCCGCCTCCGGCTCCGACAAGGCCGCGAAAGCGAAGCTCCTGTTTGCCGGCCTGTTCGACACGCTGAATGCCCAGCGTTCCCAAGTCATGAACGGTCTCGAACGGGTCAGCCGCAAGCAGCGCGAGGCTGCCGACAAGATTCGCGAAGATGCGCTTCAGCTCCAGGCCCTGCAGGGCGCAACGCCGCGCGATGAGGCCAAGGTCGAAGCGCTGAGCAACGAGCTGATCTGGAAGACCCGTATTTTCGAAGACCGCCATAAAGTGGTGCGCTTCGTCTGCGAGGTTCCTACCACGATCGACCAGCGTCTGTTCGCGCTCGGGCGTTTGATCCAGCAGGAAATGGAATAGCGGCAGCCTCACGGGCGACTCACGAGGGTTCCCACAGGCGCAGCGGGCTCGTTCGCCGCGATCTGCCGGAACCAAATTGATCCGGGATGGCTTGTCGAAGTGAACTCCAGGACGCCGGGAGGCCTCGATGGGAACCACGAAATTCATCTTCGCGGGCGCTGCGGCCCTCAGCATGCTCGCATCCAGCGCTTTTGCTGAAGACATGACCGGCATGATCATGCGGATCGATCGGCTCAATGGCACGATTTCGATCCAGCAGACGCAGAAGGGCACCGTCGGTGCCGGTGCGGGCAGCGCTGGGGCGCTGCAGGAGTACAAGGCGAAGGACGCTGCGATGCTGGAGGCGGTCCATGCCGGCGACCGCGTGAGCTATACCGCCACCGAGACGAACGGCACGGGCACGCTGACGAAGCTGCAGAAGCAGAAGTAGGCTTTGCTTTCCCCTGGAACGTTGCGTCACGACCGGGCGTCCGGCCTTGACGATCGCTACTGATCGGGGCGCGGTTCCGGCTGCGCCTCCTCTGTCGGAAGCATCGCGCGCTCCCAGCCATCGGTGCCGTCGGGGTACCAGGCAACATTGGAATAGCCGTAAGCGAGTGCGCGCTTTGCAGCATTCCAGGACATCCAGCAGTCGGCCATGCAATAGATCACCAGCAGTGCGGCCTTGTCCCCGCGCGAGGCACGAGCGAGCCCGCGCTGGAGATAATCGTCCATGGCTGGCGGCAGCGCGCCGTAGCCGGTGTCGGGCAGCCAAATGCTGCCCGGAATGTTCTTGCGCGGCGCATCGCGCCACACGGTGCCTTTGGGCAGGTTCTTCGGCTTCGGCGGGCGCGGCATCACATCGATGAAAGTGCCCCTCCTTGCGCGCCAGATCGCCTCGGCTTCCGCCGTCGTCAGCACGCGTGCACCGGCGAGCGTCGCCGGTACCGGGGCGCGATAATTGTCGGCACGATATCCCTCCGGCTCGAAGGGCTCCGGCTGCTGCCCGAATGCCTGCCCTGCGAGAGCGGTAGCGAGCAGCGCGACGGCGAGATGCTGCCTCATGGTGTCTTCTTGAGCGGCTCCGCACCGAGCGGCCGGTTGCTCTCGTCGAGCAGCGGGACGCCGAAATCGAGCAGGATCTTGTTGATCTCGCCCTGGTTGTCCTGGATGAGCTTGTTCAGCTGCCGTTTCCAGTTCTGGTCTGCGGGACGCACGCCCATGCCGATGCGATAGACCAGCTTCGGCCCGGTGGTTTCCTTCACCAGTGGCGTGACATGGAGCGAGGAGCCGGCCATCTTCGCGTAGTAGCCTGCCATCGGGCCCCACAGCACGCCAGCGTCGATCTTGCCGGCGGCAAGATCATCAATCATCGCTTTCGCCGAATTGTCGAAGCGCGTGTCGATCATCAACTGATAGGGCTTTGCACTACCCATCAAGCCCGCCAGCGCCATGTTGGTTGCGGGCGGTGTGCCGGCGACGATGCCGATACGCTTGCCCTTCAGCTTCGGATCCTCGAGTACATCGACGTTCTCAAGCCCGCTGCCCGCCTTCGCGACCAGCGCATAGGCTGTGCGGTAGTAGGGATTGGTGCCCTGCACGAGGTCGTCGCCTTGCGGAAAGCCCATGATGACGTCGCAGCGATGCGCACCCAGCGTCATGCGCACGAAGCCCGTCGCCTGCGGGAAGAAGACGTAGTCGAGCTTCTTCTGCAGCTTCTCCGCAAGAAACTCCGCGAGCTTGTTCTCGAAACCCTCCCCCTTCTCGTTGGAGAACGGCAGATTGCGCGGGTCGGCGCAGACGCGCAGCACCTTGGGATCCACGAGCTCGAACGAGAGATCGCCCGTGTCACTGGTCTGCGCGATAGCGCCATCGCCAAGGGCGCAGGACGCGATCACGATCCAAAGTGAAAACAACCAGCGACGATGTCGTCCAGCTCGCGTCATCGCGCTTCCTCCTCATTGTCGTTGAATGTTATCCATGCGACGCTTGACGCGCCATCGTTGCTCAACTTGGCGTTGGCTTCCTTGTTGCAGCGCAGCGCGACAGGCTCCCTGAACTGAGGCAAAAAAGTGTCTCGCATCGCTTCTATGATCGCAGCCTTGTTCCTACTGGGGACAGCGACGCTAGCACGCGCCGGGGCAGCCGAATTGCCTGTGAGCGAAGTCGCGCCGGGAATCTTTGTACACTCCGGGATCATCGCCCTGATGAGCCGCGAGAACGAGGGTGACATCGCCAATGTCGGCTTCATCGTGGGCGAGGAGGCCGTGGCCGTGATCGACACCGGCGGCAGCCTTCGTGAAGGCGAAGCGCTTCTGGCCGCCGTGCGTGCGAAGACGCCCAAGCCGATCCGCTACGTCGTCAACACTCACGGCCATCCCGATCATGTCTTCGGCAACGCGGCTTTCGCGGCCGGAAGCACCACTTTCGTCGGCCATCACAAGCTGCCGCAGGCGCTCGCGACGCGCGGGCCTTTCTATCTCGAAAATTTCCGTCGCATCATGGGCAGCGAGTTGATCGATCCCGTAAAGATCATCACGCCGACCTTGCTCGTCAGCAACACGATGACGCTCGATCTGGGGTCGCGCCGACTGTCTCTGCGCGCCTGGCCGACAGGGCACAGCGACGCCGATCTGACCGTGTTCGACGAGACGACGAGAACATTGTTTGCGGGCGACCTCGTCTTTCTCCGGCACGTTCCGGTGATGGATGGCAGCATCCGCGGCTGGCTCGACGCATTGAAGAGCCTAGAGGCGATCCCGGCGCTAAGGGTTGTTCCCGGTCACGGTCCCGTGAGCGGCTGGCCCGCGGCGCTGCGCGATGAAGGACGCTATCTGTCAACGCTGCTGTCCGATGTCCGCAGGTTGAACAAGAATGGCGAACCGATCCGCGCCGCCGCAGACAAGGCGGCCGCTTCGGAACGGCCGCATTGGCTGCTGTTCGACGATTACAACGCCCGCAACGCAACCGCAGCATTCTCGGAAATTGAATGGGAATAGCGGACGCGCTAGGCTGTACCCAACGATTGTTTCGTCCGCGCGGGATCACGACCATGACGGGATGCACACGCCGCCTGACTCTTATCGCCGTTATGCTCGGCATCTCCTTCGCTGCGCCGGTGCGGGCCGAGGAGGCCCCCGATCCCTGGCCGGGCCTCGTGCAGGACATCTTCAGCAATCGTCCAATGAACGACGGCAGCGCCGTCATCGGCATCGAGATGCCGTATCGCGCCGAGGATGCAGCCATCGTGCCGGTGACCCTGCGCAGCAAGCTGTCGCCTGGCGATGCACGGCGTATCCGTTCGATCACGCTCGTCATCGACCGCAATCCCGCGCCGATGGCGGCGAAGTTCGAGCTCGGGCCCGACGCCAATGTCAGCGAGATCTCGACACGCGTGCGCGTCAACAACTACACCGATGTGCACGCGGTCGCCGAGCTCAGCGATGGTCAGCTCTACGTGTCCAAGACGTACGTGAAGGCATCGGGCGGCTGCTCGGCACCGGCAGTCAAGAACGTCGAGGAAGCCCGCAACCGGCTTGGCCAGATGCGCTATAGGCAGTTCGCACGCGAGGATGCGCCGGCGAGCCGCGTGCGCGAGGCGCAGATCATGATCGGCCATCCCAACAATTCCGGACTGCAGATGGATCAGGTCACGCAACTCTACATTCCGGCGTTCTTCATCAACCAGTTGAAGCTGACGCAGGGCGACAGTCCCGTGCTGTCGATGGAAGGCGGGATCTCGATCTCGGAAGATCCCAATCTGCGTTTCACGTACGTCTCCAATGGCGCCAAGCGCTTTCGCGCGGAGGCGAAGGATACGGGCGGGCACGTGTTCCGTAACGAGTGGGATATCGACAAGCCGGGGACGTGAGTCTCTCTTATTGTCCTTATCGTCATTCCGGGCGCGCAAAGCGCGAACCATGGTGCGCGGTTGCGCACCTGAGAATCTCGAAATTCCGGTTTCGGCCTCTGCCGGCAGCCCCGGGATGACGGCGTCAAATCAAAAACACCTCACCTCGGCTTCCGCCTGCGCACGCCTCAGGTCATTCACGGCCGAGTTCGCCTGCTCCGAGGTACGGAACTGGACGCCGAGATTGCCGCGCACTTGCGACATGCTGAGCGCAGTCTCCGCCATGACGTAGCGCTCATAGGGGACGATCGAGGCCACCACGTCGATCGAGCAGGAACATTGCTCGATCGCAGCTCGTGTCTCGCCGTTGGCCTTCATGCAGCCATAGACGTACTCGGCGCGCGCCGAGGTGGGATAATCATTGGCCTCGCTGGCCCGTGCCATGGACGCGCTCGCGGCCAGCACTATCAATGCGGCGACAATCGGTCGTAGCTGTCCCGCCAGATTCATGCGCATCCTCCCGCTGGTTGCGAGCAAGGCTATGCTATGCGTATTGTCCTGAAAAGCACTCTGTCAGAGGAAACGGCTCACAAGGTGATGAGAGCTTCTGGTCGAACATTCGCGCTCGCGGTGACGCTGGCGTTGACGCTAGCCGCGCCCGGCCGCGCCGCCGACGCCATCCGCCTTGCAGTGCAGAAGACCGGAACATTCTCCTGGGAGCTGGCCGCGATCCGCGCGGCCGGCCTGGACAAGGAGGCCGATCTGTCGCTCGAGGTCACCGAGCTCGCGAGCACCGAGGCCGGCAAGATCGCGATGCGCGCGGGCAGCGCCGACATCATCCTGTCGGATTGGCTGTGGGTGTCGCGCGAGCGCGCGCTCGGCGCCAAGCTCACCTTCTATCCCTATTCCAGCGCGCTCGGCGCGGTGATGGTGCCGCCCAACTCGCCCATCAAGACGCTCGCGGACCTGAAGGGGCGCAAGCTCGCCGTGGCCGGCGGAGCGATCGACAAGAGCTGGCTGCTGCTCCAGGCACGCATGAAGCAGGATGGCGTCGATCTGAAATCCGCGGCGACCATCGTCTATGGCGCCCCGCCCCTGATCGCGGCCAAGGCGCTCGACGGCGAGATGGACGCGAGCCTCAATTTCTGGAATTTCTGCGCGCAGCTCGAGGCAAAGGGATTTCACCGCCTTGCCGGCATCGAGGACATCCTGCCGAAGCTCGGCGCCGAGGGTGCCGTCTCCGCGGTCGGCTATGTCTTCGACGAAGGCTGGGCGGCCAAGCATCGCGAGGCGGTGGCGCGCTTCATCGCGATGACCCGCAAGGCCAAGGAGCTGCTGGCGACCTCAGATGCCGCCTGGGACAAGGTCGCGCCGCTCACCGGCACCACAGATCCGACCCTGCTCAAGGCCTATCGCGACCGCTATCGCGACGGCATCCCGCGCCGGAGCATTGCCGACGAGGAAAAGGACGCACGCGTGCTCTACCGCGTGCTCGCCGAGATCGGCGGCCGCGATCTCGTCGGACCGGCGGCCGAGCTCGATCCCGGCACGTTCTATCACGCAGTCCCCGGAGACTGAGGTGCTGCGTCTTCTCTCGTTCGCCCTGCTCCTGGGGACGTGGTGGACCGCCGCGCTGTTCGTCGGCGGTGCAAAGCTGCCCGCCCCGCCGGCCGTACTTCACGTCATGATCGCGGAAGCCTCCTCCGGCGCCCTCTTCCTGCATCTCGGCGCGACGCTGGCGCGCGTCGCGCTCGCCTTCACATTGGCGATGTCGATCGGCAGCGCCATCGGCTACCTGATGGGCCGGGTGAAGCTCGCCGACCGGCTCGGCGATCCCTGGTTGATTCTCCTGCTCAACCTGCCCGCGCTGGTCGTGATCGTGCTCGCCTATATATGGGCCGGGCTCACCGAAGCCGCCGCGATCGCGGCGATCGCCATCAACAAGCTGCCGACCGCCATCGTCACCTTGCGCGAGGGGGCGCGTGCACTCGATCGCTCGCTCGACGAGATGGCGCGCGTATTCGCGATGCCGCGCTGGCGCGCGTTCCGCCACGTCGTGCTCCCGCAGCTCGCGCCGTATATCGCCGCCTCCGCCCGTTCCGGATTGTCGCTGGTTTGGAAGATCGTGCTGGTCGCAGAACTGTTGGGACGTCCCAACGGCGTCGGTTTCGAGATCGGCGTCGCCTTCCAGTTGTTCGATACGCCGCGGCTGCTGGCCTATTCGCTGACCTTCGCCGCCGTCGTGCTCGTCATCGAAACCTTGCTGGTACAGCCGTTCGAAACCCGCGCAAACCGGTGGCGGCCCCGTGCGGCTTGAGGTCGACATCAAAGGCAAGACCTTCAGGAGTGCCGCGGGCGGGATCCAGGAGGTGCTGGCGCCGGTGAAGTTCGCGCTTCAATCGGGCGAGGTCGGCGTCCTGATCGGCCCGTCCGGTTGCGGCAAGAGCACCATGCTGCGCATCATCCTGGGATTGGACCCCGAGTTTTCAGGCGGCGTCGCGCGGCCGCCGCAGGCGCGGATCGGCATGGTGTTCCAGGAGCCGCGGCTGTTACCGTGGCGCTCGGTCGAGCAGAATGTGCGGCTGGCTGCCCCTGGCGTGGCCGACGCGAAGCTCGCCGAGCTGTTCAGGATCCTGGAGCTGGAGGCGCATCGCGATCACTTCCCCGGCGAGTTGTCGCTCGGCCTCGCCCGGCGCGTGGCGCTGGCCCGCGCCTTCGCGGTGGAGCCCGATCTGCTCGTGCTGGACGAGCCTCTCGCCTCGCTCGACGACGCCCTCGCCAGCCGTTTGCGCGACGAGATCGCAACGCTGGTGGCGAGCCGCCCCGTAATGACGCTGCTCGTCACGCACAGTCTCGACGATGCGATCAGGCTTGGCGACCGTCTGTTCTTTTTGTCGCCGCGCCCCGCGCGCATCATGCGGGAGGTGCCGATCACCATTCCACGCGCGGAGCGCAGCGAAGCCGATCTCGGCAGGATCAAGGGCGAGCTTGCGAGGCTACAGCTTGAATCGAAATGAAAACTCGTGGTCAACTGGATGCAACGAGATTCATCGAGGGAGGTTCATCATGCGTCGTAGGCTGATCGCGATCGGCATCCTCGTGGTCGCGATGCCGGGCGCGGTACTTGCGCAGGCCAAGGGCAAGGGCATCCGGCTCTGGAATCTGACGACGGAGACGATCTCCGGCTTCCAGCTCTCGCCCGCGGGCAAGACCGACTGGGGTCCGAACCAGTGCCTGAACGACAAGGACAAGGAGGTCGACCACGACGAGCGGCTGCGCATTGTGGGCGTCGAGCCGGGCCGCTATGACGCCAAGGTCAGCTATCCCAGCTCACGCCAATGCATCGTCCGCGACATCGAGATCAGGGCAGATGCGGTGTTCTCGATCGCGGACAAGGATCTGAAGGATTGCACCAAATAGAGCGGGTGCCTTACGCCCTGTCGTTTGGGCGCGGATATTCGCAGCGCCAGCGCACCGCCTGCCACTTGGGATGCTCGCCGACCCATTGCGCGATGTAGGGCGGCGCAGCCATTGCGCATTGCCGCGGCGACCCGGAATACTGGAATATCAGATGCTTCTCCTCGCAGGTCGCAGGCGAGAGCACTGCACATACGGTCACCACAAGGTCAATCGGGCTCATGCCGGAGTCCTCTCGGAACGCGCTGGTCAGACTAGCACATGGAGCTACGTCGCGAGGAGGGGAAAGTTTCAATCCGGCATGTGAAATGGGGGCCGACGGTTCCTCTTCCGGGCTGGTGCAGAGGCGAAGATCCGGCCCTAGAAATTGATCCCAAATACCAGTCGTGCCTGATGTCGCTCGAAATTGGCGAGATCGAGATTGGTCCCTGATCCGGCCGGACGCCCCCATGCTTGCATGCTCCAACTCATCGTGAGCCGCGAACGCTCGGAAAGCTGGAAATAGGCTGTGGGGCCGACGAACAGGGCCTGCCCAGAGAACTCACCGAGACCGACGCCCTCATATTGCCGAAAGTAACGCATCTCCCCGCCGAGCAGCACATTCGGCCGCACGCGCACCAGGCCGGCAATCGCCGCGCCGATCGTCGAGCCCCTGTCGGATGCTCCTGCCACCTCGAAGTGGGCCCACTCCGCCTGATAGATCAGGTTGAGCGCAGCGATGGCGAAGTTCGGAATCAGATCGCGGTCAAAGGCCAGTGCGAATTCGGTGCCGTACATCCGCCCCTTCGCGCCGCTTGTCTCCTCGATGCGGCCGCCGTGGAGCTCGGCAGCGATAGTGAGACCGAACGGCGCGCGCTCGCGATTGAGCAGGCGATAACGCAAGTCGAGCGAGGCGCCCTGAAAGTTGAACTGGCGACGGTCATCGAGATCAGGAACGCCGGTGATGTCGTGCAAGCTCGCGGTGCCGCCAACCTCGATGCGAAAGTTCGGCAGCGGCACCACCTCGATCTCGACTTCGTGCTCGAGGGCGCGATAGGTTCCCCCGCCTTTGCCGAGCCGGCCCGTCGTCTGGGTCTGGAATTCGCGCTCGCCGACATTGCCGACATCGCTGCCGATCATGAAGCCGAAAATGTGCTCGGTATCAAAGCCCTCTTCGGCGCTGGTGCGTGCCGGTGTCAGTGCGATCACGCACCCCACCACCGTCCAGAACTTGCAGGCTCTGCCGCCCATCCCCTGCTCCGAAGGCGCGCGCTGCCCAGACGTGGCAGCAGCACTGACCGCGCATCAGCGTAACACGCTGCCGCAGAGCACGGTCGAGATTTTGATGGGAGAGCACTGGAGCTGACGTCGCGCAACCTTGCGTCACTCGCAAAGCACCGAACACAACGAGGTTGGCCGAGATACGACAGTGCCGCGGCTCCGACGGCATTCGCCATCGAGGCCGCGGCAAGCGTCAGTCTTACTTGCGCGAAGCGCAGGCGTACATGTTGATTTCCATGCCGACCGGCACTTCCACAATCTTCGGAGCTTTCCAAGCCATGCGGGTCTCCCCAAGTAATGAGCGCGACATCGCGCGGCGCAAAACCTAGGGCTGGCTCCCCGCCAGTTCAAGCGCAGATTCAGCTGTCGAATGCACCAATGTCGATTCTTCGCGACCGCACTTCCCTCTCGGGCAAAGCCGGTTCACTCTCGGTCAAGCAGATCCGAGCGAAGAGACCTGGCACTTCAAGCGGCGCTCGAATCGACACATGTGCCGCGCGGTCAGCAGTCCTTGCCCGCCGTTTGCGTACTGGACTTGGCACCTTCCGCCCGTTCCGCCGCGGTTGGCTGGCTCTGCATTTGCCGCTGAGCGTCTTCTGACGAGGCAGCCGCACCGCCGCTGGCGCGATTCATCGTGCTGGTGGGCGGATGCTGACCCGCTTCGCCAGACGAACCCTGCGACTGCGCCGAACCTATTGTGACCGGGCCGGAGCCGGCATCCTTGTCGGTCTTGTCAGTGCTGGCGCTGCTCGTGTTGCACGGGCCAGCAATGGCGACCCCCGCGCTCAAGGTCAGGATCGCGCAGGCAGCAAGAATGGAACGCTTCGTGTTCATCTGCTTCTCCTCTTCTCCCGCTGCGCTGCCCCGGCGCCGAGCAGGACATCGCGAAGAGAACAGGGCGAGCCGCCCGATGTTCCGGGCTTGCCGGTCGGAATTAAACTCGCCGGCAAAGCCGGGTCAACGCATGAGCCGCAGAAGCGCGCGGCCGGGCCGCGCGTTCAGCTCCTTTGCATCCAGCGTCCCGTCCTTGTCCGGATTGGCCGCATTGAAGCGCTGCTCCACAACCGATAGATATTCATCGAGCGTCAGGGTCCCGTCGCGATCTGGATCGGCTGCTGCGAGCTCTTTCGCCGACAACCGTCCGCGCAACTCACGCGCATCGAGCGTGCCGTCCCGATCGGGGTCGAGCTTGGTGAACAGCGCGCTGGCAGCCTTTCTCACCTCAGCCATATCGAGCGTGCCATCATTGTCTGTATCGAACATCTTGACCGCGCTGCCGGATGCCGCGTGGGCCGGGCCGGACAGCAATGCAATCGTGAGCGCAAGCGAAAACGGGCGAATCGACGTCATCCAAACCTCCTGAGAACCTCGATCCGAGCAGGATCGGAGACGACATAAGTCCACAAACGAGACCGGGTTCAAGTTGAAAATTGCAACCTGCCCGCGCCACAACTCAGGGAAGGCCGCCGCGCCAAGCGCCCAAACGGGCTTCGTGGCGCGAATTTTCTGCAGCGTCTGCACACAATTGCTAGCACCTTGTAAGGTTTCCGTCAGGTGACCGGCATCTGCCGTTCAAGATCCGGCGTCCCATTTGCGACTTTCGTATTGACGCGTTTTGCATTCGGGCGGAGTGTTGCTCCTGCAGCGTCAAAAGGCGCGCATATTGGGAGGAACGGATGAAACGCTTTGCGATGGCCGCAGGCCTCGTCATGCTTGCGTCAACCTGTGCAAATGCACAAACGACCGAGCAGCTGGTCAAGGGCGCGACCGACACATCGAATGTTCTCAATTATGGAATGGGCTATCATCTGCAGCGTTTTTCGACGCTGAACCAGATCAACAAGGATACGGTCAAGAACCTCGTCCCGATCTGGAATTACAGCTTCAATGACGATCGCAGTGAGGAATCGCAGCCCATTGTCTATCAGGGCGTGATCTACGTGACCACGCACAATGCCACCATGGCAGTCGATGCCAAAACCGGCAAGCAGATCTGGAAGAGCAAAATCGAATATCCGGCCGAGACGCCTCGGATCGTCTGCTGCGGCATCATCAACCGCGGCGTCGCGATCCATGAAGGCAAGCTGTTCCGCACCACGCTCGATGCCCACGTGATTGCGATCGACGCCAAGAACGGCAAGGAGCTGTGGCGGCAGAAGGCGGCCGACATCAAGGAAGGCTATTCGATGACCGTGGCTCCGCTGGTGGCCGAAGGCGTCGTCATCACAGGCGTCTCAGGCGCGGAATTCGGCACGCGTGGCTTCATCGACGGATGGGACCCGGCGACCGGCAAGCATCTCTGGCGCACCCATTCGATTCCTTCGCCGGATGAGCCCGGCGGCGACACCTGGAAAGGCGACACCTGGAAACTCGGCGGCGGCTCGACGTGGATTACGGGCTCGTACGATCCCGAGTTGAAGACGGTCTATTGGGGCACCGGCAATCCCGGCCCGTTCAACGCAGCGGTACGGCCCGGCGACAATCTTTATACCTGCTCCGTCCTCGCGATGGATCCCAAGACAGGCAAGATCAAGTGGCACTACCAGTTCTCGCCGAACAATCCGTTCGACTACGACGCAGTCGCAGAGATGGTCCTCGCCGACATGAACGTCGGGGGCAAGCCGACAAAGGTGCTGATGAACGCCAACCGAAACGGCTTCTTCTACGTGCTTGACCGCACCGACGGCAAGCTGCTTGCGGCCAATCCTTACGTGAAGGTGAACTGGGCGACCGGCGTCGACATGAAGACCGGCCGTCCGATCGAGACGGACGTTGCGAAGGACGCGAGGGAAGGCAAGAAGGTGACGGTCTATCCGTCCATTCTCGGCGGCAAGAATTGGGAGCCGATGTCGTTCAATCCTCAGACCGGCCTCGCCTATGCCAACACGCTCAACTTCGGCGGCAAGTACAAGGCCGAGCCTGTCACCTTCAAGCAGGGTGAATGGTATCTCGGCATGGACCTGACCGATCCCTGGGAGTTCGGGGACGGGCCGCGCGGACACCTCAAGGCCATTGACCCCATGACCGGCAAGTCGAAGTGGGAAGCGCCGAGCGACATTCCGCGCTTCTCGGGCGTGCTGTCGACGGCCGGAGGCGTGGTGTTCTCGGGCGCCCTGACCGGCGAGTTCGAGGCCTTCGATGCCGACACCGGTAAGAAGCTCTGGCAGTTCCAGACCGGGTCCGGCATCGAGGGGCAACCCGTCACCTGGCAGCAGGACGGCGTGCAATACGTTGCCGTGACGAGCGGCTATGGCGGCGTCTACTCGCTGTTCTCGGGCGACGAGCGGCTGGCCAAGGTGCCGCCCGGCGGTTCGCTGTGGGTCTTTGCAGTGAAGCAGTAACCACGGACACGATGCTGAAAGTGATGTCTCACAAGACGGCGGCGGTGATCGCCGCCGTCGCGGTGCTGTCGGTCGCGCTTGCGGCGACCGTTCGCGCCGACGACGCTGCCGCCAATTCCATGCAGGCGCAGATCGATCATGGCAAGTCGACCTATGCCTCGAAATGCTCGCATTGTCATGGCCCCAATCTGATGAACTCCGGCACCATCACGCCGGACCTGCGCGCCATACCCGACGACAAGACGCGTTTCATCACCACGGTGAAGAACGGCAAGAACAACAAGATGCCGCCCTGGGGCGACATCCTCACCGACGACGAGATCGGGAACCTGTGGGCCTTCGTCTCCAGCCGGAGGAAGCCATGAGACGCTGGCTTGTCGCCTGGAGCATCGCCGCGGTCCTAGCAGCGGCGCCGCGTGCCGCATACGCGGCCGAGGATCCGCTGAAGATCTGTCTCGACGAAGACCGGCCGCCGCTGTCGGTGCATCAAAAGGGCAAGCCGGATGCCGGCTTCGACGTGCTGCTGGCGCAAGCCGTCGCCGAGCGCCTGCGCCGGCCGCTGACGATCCTGTGGTTCGAGAGCAAGCTCGATGAGGATGCCAGCCCGCAGCTCGAGGCCAATGCGCTGCTCTCCGACGGGCGCTGCGCATTGGTCGGCGGCTACGCGCTGACGACGGATTCCCTGGTCAAGCCGGGCATGAAGACGGCGCGCCTGCCGGGTTTCGCCGGCGCCACGCGCGAGGACCGGCGACGCCGCGTCGAGCTCGGCGCGCTCGCGCCGAGCCAACCATACGTCTATTCGCCCATGACGGTGGCGCTCGGGCCCAAGGCGAAGGGCCGCAAGATCGGCGGCATCGGCGATCTTGCCGGCCTTCGTCTCGCCATCGAAAGCGGCTCGCTCGGCGATGCCATCCTGATGACCTTCGACAAAGGACGCCTGATCGACAGCATCACCCATCTCGTTCCTGGCCGCGACGACCTCCTCGGCGCGGTGCAGCGCGGTGATTACGATGCGACACTGATCGACCTTGCGCGCTTGGATGCCCATCGCGCCGCCCATCCAGACACGAGCGTGACTGCGTCCGGCTATTACTACCCGATCGGCGCCAATCGCGGCTATGTCGGGCTCGCCAGCGATCCAGCCCTGATCGATGCGGTCAACAAGGCACTGACGGAGCTCGCCGCTGAGGGCAAGATCGCCGAGTTCGGCAAGCAGGCCGGCCTCACCTATCTGCCGCCGCGAGAGCCAGCGATTCTGGGCGACGTCTGGACGAAGATCATTCAGCGGTGATTGCCTGTCATTCCGGGGCGCCGCAGGCGAACCGGAATCCATGCGTCGACCGGGCATGTCGGCCAATGACGCAGCGCGCAGGCCTCGCGAGCTGACCGATGTAACCAATGCGCCAATCTGTCTCGGCTGCAGCCGATGGCAGAGACCGCCTGATACAGTAATTTCGGCGAGAATGTGGGAGAGAATCATGTCGACCAAGCTCGATCGCCGTCACTTCATCGCCGCCGGTACTACTGCACTTGCCATGCCATTCGCTGCGCGCAACGCATGGGCGCAAGGCACGTCGCAAGGCGCTTGGCCGGCGCGGCAGATCCGGATGATTTGCAGCTATCCCGCAGGTGGACAGACCGACCTACTCGCGCGCGCATATGGCGAGTTCATCTCCAAGCAGGTCGGCAAGACCGTCGTCATCGAGAACAAGCCCGGCGCTTCCGGCGCGATCGGCACGGCCGAGGTCGCCCGCGCCGAGCCGGACGGCCATACCATCCTGTGCTCGATCTCGACCACCTACATCATGAACCGGGTGGTGATGAAGAACCCCGGCTACGACATGGACAAGGACCTGACCCTCGTCAGCGTCATTCCGGGCGCCGGCCTGCTGCTGGTGGCAAACCCGAAAACCGGGGTCAAGACACTGGAGGATTTCGTCGCCTTCGCGCGCAAGAGCGGCAAGGTGAACTTCGGCACCTACAGCGCGGGATCGGCCCCGCACATGACAGTCAACGAGCTCAACAAGCAGTACGGCCTCAACATCGAGCCGGTGCACTATCGCGGCGAAGCGCCGATGTGGACGGGAATGCTGGAAGGCACCCTCGATGCCGCGATGGGCAGCTACACGGCCGCACAGTCTGTCCTGCAAAGCGACCGCGGCACCGTGTTCGCCGTGCACTCGAAGAAGGTCGACGCAATCCCGGCCATCAAGACGCTTCCCGAGCAGGGCGCGACGTCAAAATTCTTTACGGTGAGCGGATTCACCGGCTGGGCCGTGCCGAAGGCGACGCCGCAGCCGGTCGTTGATCGCATCGCCGAGCTCTGCGTGGCCGCCAACAACGATCCGAAAGTGAAAGAGGTTCTCTCGACCTTCGTGCTCGAACCCGCAATCGGCTTCAAGGAAACCAATGCGCTGTATCAGCGCGAGCTGCCGATCTGGATCGAGAGCGCAAAGTCGCTCGGCCTCGAGCCGGCCTGACCTTCGCGACATCGCCGGCACGGCGGTTGCTCCCTTTCCGCCCGGGAGTCCGACCAAAGCCCAGTTTCGGAAGCGCGTTTTCCCGCTATGATTGTGCCCTTCTGCGGACGAAGGCCGATGTCACGGATGCCGTCGCCGCTATGATCATCCTGCTCTTTCCCATGAGCTATTTCACGCTTGCGCCGCGGCCTTCCTGCTGGTGAGCTAGATATCCAACCCGTTGCCCAATTGCTGCGCGGAATGTTCAACGCGTGATCGGCATCATCGGGATGGCGCCTCTCCTCCTCGGCATGATCGTGGCCCTGGCGACCTGGGGAGGACGCCGGTTCATGAGACGGGTAGACAACCAGCTCAGCGCGAGAGACGCCGGGGATGCCAATGCCGCACGACGGTTGCGCCGGCTGCACTGGAGCGTGATGCCAGGCTACGCCGTGCTGCTGGTCGCTTTGGTGGCAACGCCGGCGTGAATTTAGCCGCGCGGCGCGAGTTGCCTCAAGACGCCTAATGCCCGCCCGAGTTCGCGGTGCCCTGCTGCGCCTTGTGGATCGAGGACGGCACCACGCCAAAATACTTCCGGAACACCCGGCTGAAATGCGACGAGCTGGAGAAGCCCCACGAGAACGCGACGTCGGTGATGGTCTTGCCGGCGTGGGCCTCGAGCTCCTGGCGACAGTTCTGCAACCGCGCCTGCCAGATGTAGTCACTCACCGTGGTGCCGCGCTCCGAGAACAACATGTGCAGATAGCGCTTGGAGCAGCCGAGCTCGGCCGAGATCTGGTCGATGCACAGATCCGGATCGCGCAAGTGCTCGCGGATGAAGAACTGCGCGCGCACATACATCGCTTCGGGCCCGACACGATCGAACATCGTGTCGGCCTCGCGCAGCGGCAGCAACAACAGGTCGATCAGCGAGTCGGCGACGCCGACCGCGCTGTTCGCCGACAGCTTTGCCGCCTCGTCGAAAGTAGCGTGCACGAAGTCATGGGCGATCCGCCCTGTCCCTGTCTTCGACGACAGCTTGCAGGCGGGCATCCGCTGCGACGGGAATCCGCGGTCGCGCAGCAGTGCCTTCGGCACGATCACCACGTCGTGACGCGTGAAGGCCGGGCTGATGATCGAATGCGGACACGAGACATCGTAGGCGATGATGTCGCCAGGGTTGATTTCGATGTGACGGCCTTCTTGTTCGAAATAAGACACCCCGTAGGTTTGGAAGTGGATCTTGATGTAGGGGTGCTCATTGGCCTTGGCACGCGCCAACGTGTGCGCGATGCGATGCTGGCTCACCTCGATTTGGCAGAGCTTCAGGCGCGAGACGCTCGTGTAGTCGATGCGGCCCTCGAGCGAGGACGCCTCCAGCGGATCGACCTCGAAATGCCCACACAGGCTCGTCAGTCCGTCGATCCAGCTCTGGATCTGCCGCTTCGGCGTCATTCCGGTCGTCGAGAGCGTGTGAATGGTGTCGGACATTAATCCAGCCACTGGTTTGATCCGGAGATTCGATGCGAATCGCGACCAGCGCTGCTGGAGCCCTCAGCCGTGACTGCGTCGACGTTACCTCGAATTTGAGCAATCTTGTGGAACAAGCGCCGCGTTCCATTGCCGCTCTTCAAAGTCAATCCTCCGCCTTAGTTGCAGCGCCGTCAAGGGGAACCTGAGCGTTGAAAGCGGCCCGAAGTCGGGGCGGAAGCAACTGAATTCGCTACTGCAAAATCAAAATCTTTGCCCCCGTGCGCTGTCGAGCAAACCGGCTTCTCTCTTGGGCAAGTTTCCCAATGGTGAAGTGGGTAGGGATGGTAGCAGGAACAACAAGAACGGGCCGCTCCTGCACGTGGACCCGTGGCTCTCATCAGGAGGAGGAAACAGCACAAGCATCGTTTCTGGTCCCAATCGTGACCGCCCTGCACGAGCAGACGCCGGACGGGAAGCCCGGCGATTGAGCAATGCTTCGGAAACAATAAACGAGACCAACGGAGGAATGACTATGCGCAAGGTGCTACTGGCGACCTGTCTTGGTTCGGCGGCGGCTCTCGCCGCCGGCGGCGCTTCAGCCAATGACGAGCTGATCAAGATGTCGCAGAACCCGAAGGACTGGGTGATGCCGGCGGGCGACTACGCCAACACCCGCTATTCGAAGCTGAACCAGATCACCGCACAAAACGTGGGCAAGCTCCAGGTCGCCTGGACCTTCTCGACCGGCGTGTTGCGCGGCCATGAAGGGGGACCGCTGATCATCGGCAACATGATGTACGTCCACACGCCGTTCCCGAACAAGGTCTACGCAATGGACCTTTCGCAGGAGAACAAGATCGTATGGAAGTACGAGCCGAAGCAGGATCCCAATGTCATTCCGGTGATGTGCTGCGACACCGTCAATCGCGGCCTGGCCTACGGTGACGGCAAGATCATCCTGCATCAGGCCGACACCAATCTCGTCGCGCTCGATGCCAAGACGGGTCAGGTTGCGTGGTCCGCCACCAACGGCAATCCGGCAAAGGGCGAGACTGGCACTTCGTCCGCCCTGGTCGTCAAGGACAAGGTCATGGTCGGCATTTCCGGCGGCGAGTTCGGCGTGCAGTGCCATCTGACCGCATACGACCTCAAGTCTGGCAAACAAGTCTGGCGTGCCTATTCCGAGGGCCCGGACGACCAGATCAAGGTCGATCCCGCCAAGACGATGTCGCTCGGCAAGCCGGTCGGCCCCGACTCGTCCCTCAAGACCTGGCAGGGCGATCAGTGGAAGATCGGCGGCGGCTGCACCTGGGGCTGGATTTCCTACGATCCCGCTCTGAACCTCGTCTATTACGGATCGGGCAATCCCTCGACCTGGAACCCGAAGCAGCGACCCGGCGACAACAAATGGTCGATGACGATCTTCGCGCGCGATGCCGACACCGGCATGGCGAAGTGGGTGTACCAGATGACGCCGCACGACGAGTGGGACTATGACGGCGTCAACGAAATGATCCTCACCGATCAGCAGATTAACGGCCAGAACCGCAAGCTGCTGACGCACTTCGACCGCAACGGCCTTGCCTACACGATGGACCGTGAGACGGGCGAATTGCTGGTCGCCGAGAAGTACGACCCGAAGGTGAACTGGACCAGCGGCGTCGACATGGACAAGAACTCGCCGACCTACGGCCGGCCGAAAGTCGTTGCTCAATATTCGACCGAGCACGGCGGAGAGGACAAGAACACGAAGGGCATCTGCCCGGCCGCGCTCGGCACCAAGGACCAGCAGCCGGCGGCCTACTCGCCGGACACGCAGCTGTTCTACGTCCCGACCAACCACGTCTGCATGGACTACGAGCCGTTCAAGGTGAGCTACACCGCGGGCCAGCCCTATGTGGGTGCGACGCTCTCGATGTACCCGCCCCCGGGTGAGAGCCACATGGGCAACTTCATCGCCTGGGACAACAAGACGGGCAAGATCGTCTGGTCGAACAAGGAGCAGTTCTCGGTCTGGTCTGGTGCGCTCGCAACGGCAGGTGGCGTGGTGTTCTACGGCACACTCGAAGGCTACCTGAAGGCGGTCGACGCCAAGTCGGGCAAGGAGCTCTACAAGTTCAAGACTCCGTCCGGCATCATCGGCAACGTCACCACCTATGAGAACAACGGCAAGCAGTACATTGCCGTGCTCTCCGGCGTAGGTGGTTGGGCCGGCATCGGTCTGGCGGCAGGCTTGACCGATCCGACCGCAGGTCTCGGTGCAGTCGGCGGCTATGCGGCTCTGAGCAACTACACGGCACTCGGCGGTACGCTGACCGTGTTCTCGCTGCCGAACTAGGCCTCGCTCAGCATCGCTTCGGCGCGTGGATCAACTCCACGCGCCGGCTCGTCTCCACCGAACGCCTCGAGGACAATCTCTTGCGTAAAATCTGCTCTGTCATTGCCGTGCTGATGATCTTCGTTGCGTCCGCAGGAACTGCAATCGCGGACGGTCCGGGCGATCCGGCCGCCGTGAAGAAGGAAGACGACGGAAAGTGGCTCGATAAGGAAGGAATTCCGACCTACAAGATTTCGGCCGACGGCACCGTGGACTGGTTCACCTATTCCGGATATCGCCGCTATCACTCCGACTGCCACGTCTGCCATGGCCCGGACGGCATGGGCTCCACTTACGCGCCGGCACTCAAGGATTCTGTCAAGACCATGAGCTACGGCGATTTCCTCGGCGTAGTCGCCTCCGGTCGCAAGAATATTTCGACCGCACAGGAGAACGTCATGCCGGCTTTCGGCGACAATCCGAACGTCGCCTGCTACATGGACGACCTGTACGTCTATCTGCGCGCCCGCTCCACCGAAGCATGGGGCCGGCAGCGTCCCGCCAAGAAGGAGGAGAAAACAGAGGCGTACAAGAAGGCGGAAGACGCCTGCATGGGCAACAAATGACCGTTATGGGACTGCCGAGACCATCTCTCGGCGCCCTATGAGAATCTGAGGAGCTTTACGATGAAGACACGTGCCGCCGTCGCTTTCGAGGCCAAGAAGCCGCTCGAGATCGTCGAGATCGATCTGGAGGGCCCGAAGGCCGGCGAAGTCCTGGTCGAGATCAAGGCGACCGGCATCTGCCATACCGACGCCTACACGCTCGACGGCTTCGACAGCGAAGGAATCTTTCCGTCGATCCTGGGACATGAGGGTGCGGGCATCATCCGCGAGATCGGCCCGGGCGTGACCTCGGTGAAGCCGGGCGATCACGTCATCCCGCTTTACACGCCGGAATGCCGGCAGTGCAAAAGCTGCCTCAGCCAGAAGACCAATCTCTGCACCGCGATCCGTGCGACGCAGGGCAAGGGCGTGATGCCCGACGGCACCAGCCGTTTCTCCTACAAGGGCAAGCCGATCTACCACTATATGGGCTGCTCGACGTTCTCGAACTTCACCGTGCTGCCCGAGATCGCGGTCGCCAAGATCCGCGAGGACGCGCCGTTCGACAAGAGCTGCTACATCGGCTGCGGCGTCACCACCGGCGTCGGGGCCGTTGTCAACACCGCGAAAGTCGAGCCGGGCGCAAACGTGGTCGTGTTCGGCCTTGGCGGCATCGGCCTCAACGTCATCCAGGGGGCCAAGATGGCCGGCGCCGACAAGATCATCGGCGTCGACATCAACGACTCGAAGGAGGAGTGGGGCAAGCGGTTCGGCATGACCCACTTCGTCAACCCGAAGAAGGTGACCGGCGACATCGTCCAGCACCTCGTTGGCCTCACTGACGGCGGCGCCGACTACACCTTCGACTGCACCGGCAACACCACTGTGATGCGTCAGGCCTTGGAAGCCTGCCACCGCGGCTGGGGCACCTCGATCATCATCGGCGTCGCCGAAGCCGGCAAGGAGATCTCCACGCGCCCCTTCCAGCTCGTCACCGGGCGCAACTGGCGCGGCACCGCCTTCGGCGGCGCACGCGGGCGCACCGACGTGCCGAAGATCGTCGACTGGTACATGAACGGAAAGATCCAGATCGATCCGATGATCACCCACGTGCTGAAGCTCGAGGAGATCAACAAGGGCTTTGACCTCATGCACGAGGGCAAATCCATCCGTTCAGTCGTCGTGTTCTAGCTCACAGCCATCACACAAGGAGGATCGACCCATGACTGTTGCACTCCATCCCTCGATCGACAACGGCATCAAGCAGGGCAGCGGCAGCTTCGCCGGTGGCACCCTGGTCTGCAAATGCACGGATCACCCGGTCAAGGTCGGCATCAAGGGCGACGTCGCGCACAACCACGCCTGTGGCTGCACCAAATGCTGGAAGCCGCAGGGCGCGACCTTCTCCGTCGTCGCCGTGGTCCCGCGCCAGAACGTCACCGTGCTCGAGAACGGCGACAAGCTGCAGATCGTCGATCCCTCCGCGGTGATCCAGCGCTATGCCTGCAAGGCCTGCGGCACGCACATGTACGGACGCATCGAGAACAAGGGCCACCCGTTCTATGGTCTCGACTTCATCCATCCCGAACTGTTCCAGGAGCAGGGTTCGCAGGCGCCGCAATTCGCCGCCTTCGTCTCCTCGGTGATCGAGTCGGGCGTGAAGCCCGAGCAGATGGCAGGCATCCGCTCGCGGCTGAAGGAGCTCGGCCTCGAGCCCTACGACTGCCTGTCCCCGGCGCTGATGGACGCGATCGCTACTCACGTGGCGAAAGCCAAAGCGGCCTGAGATGGCCGCCTGATCGGGGCCGCCGAGCTTCGGCCCCATCCGCTCGCTGGCATGTATGACGCCAGCGAGCCGGAGTGGTCCCCAACACGGGGACCACCGCGGCGATGCCGCCGCTTCTGCGCCACGCATATTTGAGGACCATTGGCTCCTCAGTCCTGGTCTCTGAATGACTGCGCAGGGCCGCTTGCTTCCTGCTTGAAGTCGCGGTGCCTGCGTTTCTCCCTCCCTCGACTGAGGCATCCTGCTTCGTCCGCACGGTCTTGTGGCGGACGAAGCCTTTTTTGTTTGGCGCCCATCTCGCAAGCACACCTGGGATGACGCGCCCTGCTTTTGACAAACCGTGGATGCAATCTTTTCCCGGTGAGAACACTCGGCTGTGAACGCCGGGCCGGAGCGATCTCTGTTACGATCGCGCCTCACGATGCCGCGCGAATTCAATCAATCAAGAACAAACGGGAGGTATCGAGCACATCCAGACATCGCCATGGCGTTCCTGCCTCCCTCCGGGATTTGCCCGTTCGGGACGACGGCGGAATGTGGGCGAAACGACGCAAGAACCCGTCGCCCGGCGGCGTCGGTGAAAGTTGAATTGGGCATGCTTATGAAGAGCGAGGGATGATCATGATCAAGGTGAAGATCAACGGCCAGGAACAGAGCTGGGACGGCGACCCGGATCTCCCGCTTCTCTGGTTCCTGCGTGACGAAGCCGGGCTGACCGGCACCAAGTACGGCTGCGGCCAGGCCTTGTGCGGCTCTTGCACGGTCATCGTCGACAAGCAGGCCGTGCGCGCCTGCATCACGTCGGTCAACGACGTTGCCGGACGCGAGGTCACCACGATCGAGGGACTGCATCCGAATGGCGATCATCCGGTGCAGAAGGCCTGGCGTCAGGTCAACGTGCCACAATGCGGCTTCTGCCAGGCCGGCCAGATCATGCAGGCGGCCGCGCTGTTGATGGAAAATCCAAAACCCTCGCATGACCAGATCCGCGAGGCGATGTCCGGCAACATCTGCCGCTGCGGCTGCTATCAGCGCATCGAGAATGCCGTCCATCTGGCATCGACGGGGGTGTGACATGAATTTCATCGACAATCCCCGCAAGCTTCGCGGCTTCGAAAGGCAAATCAAGGTCGAGAAGATCTCGCGCCGCAGCATCCTGAAAGGACTCGGCGTTACCGGCGGCTTCGTGCTCGCCGCCCCCGTGATCTCGCGCCAGGCCCTCGCCTATGAGACCGGCGCCGGCAAGATGCCGCACGGTGTCGTGGTCGATCCGCGCGTGTTCGTTTCGGTCGCTCCGGACGGCATCGTCACCATCATCGGGCACCGTTCGGAAATGGGCACTGGCGTGCGCACCAGCCTACCCTTGATCGTGGCCGAGGAGATGGAAGCCGATTGGTCCAGGGTCAAGGTGCAGCAGGCCCATGGCGACGAGGTCAAGTTCGGCAACCAGGACACCGACGGCTCGCGCAGCACGCGCCATTATCTGATGCCGATGCGCCAGATCGGCGCCTCCGCCCGCACCATGCTGGAGCAGGCCGCGGCCAAGCGCTGGGGCGTGCCGGCCACCGAGGTCAAGGCGGTCAACCATGAGGTCGTCCACAGCGCCAGCGGCCGCAAGCTCGGCTTCGGCGAGCTCGCCGCGGACGCAGCCAAGGAATCGGTGCCGAGCATCGAAGGCCTGAAGCTGAAGAATCCCAAGGACTTCCGCTATCTCGGAAAGGGACAGGTGGGCATCGTCGATCTTCACGACATCACCACCGGCAAGGCGCTTTACGGCGCGGACGTCCGCTTGCCCGGTATGAAGTATGCCGTGATCGCCCGCCCGCCAGTGACGGGCGGCAAGCTGGTTTCGTTCGAGCCTGACGCGGCTCTGAAAGTCCCCGGCGTCGAGAAGGTGATGCAGGTGCGCGGCTGGCCGTGGCCCTCCAAATTCCAACCGCTTGGCGGCGTCGCCGTTATCGCGCGCAACACCGGCGCCGCGATCAAGGGCCGCGACGCCTTGAAGCTGGTCTGGGACGACGGGCCCAACGGCAAATACGACTCCGTCGCCTATCGCAAGGAGCTCGAGGAAGCCTCGCGCAAGCCCGGCCTCGTCCTGCGCAAAGAGGGCGATGCGGACGCTACCTTGAAGGGCGCCGACAAGGTGATCGTCGGAGAGTACTACATTCCGCATCTCGCCCATGTCGCGATGGAGCCGCCGGTGGCCGTCGCCGACGTCAAGGGCGACAAGGCCGAGATCTGGGCGCCGGTGCAAAGCCCCGGCGGTACCCGCGAGGACGTTGCCAAGACGCTCGGCATCCCCGTAGGCAATGTCACCGTCAACGTGACGCTGCTCGGCGGCGGTTTCGGCCGCAAGTCGAAATGCGACTTCGCGCTCGAAGCCGCCTTGCTGTCGAAAGAGCTCGGCGCGCCGGTGAAGGTGCAGTGGACGCGGGAAGACGACATCCACAACGGCTTCCTGCACACTGTCTCAGTCGAACGCATCGAAGCCGGCCTCGACAAGAGCGGCAAGGTGGTCGCCTGGCGGCACCGCAGCGTCGCTCCGAGCATCGCTTCGACCTTTGCCGCCGGCACGGTGCATCAAGCGCCGTTCGAGGTCGGCATGGGCCTCGTCGATATGCCGTTCGAGATTGCAAACATCTCCTGTGAGAATCCGGAAGCGGCCGCGCATACCCGCATCGGCTGGTTCCGTTCGGTCTCGAACATCCCGCGCGCTTTCGCGGTGCAATCGATGGTGGGCGAGATCGCGCAGGCGACCGGCCGCGATCAGAAAGACATGCTGCTCGAGCTGATCGGCTCGTCCCGCATGGTCAAGCCCAACGTCAAGGACCTCTGGAACTATGGCGAACCCTACGACAGCTACCCGATCGATACCGCGCGGCTGCGCAAGGTGGTCGAGCTGGTTGCCGAGAAGGGCGATTGGGGGCGAAAGGTGCCGAAGGGCCACGGTCTCGGCATCGCGGTGCACCGCAGCTTCGTCAGCTACATCGCCACGATCGTCGAGGTCGCCGTCGACGACAAGGGGAAACTGACGGTGCCACGTGTCGACACGGCGATCGACTGCGGCACCTATGTCAACCCCGAGCGCATTGCCTCGCAGATCGAGGGTGCCGCGATCATGGGGTTGAGCCTCGCCAAATTCGGCGAGATTACCTTCAAGGACGGCAAGGTCCAGCAGAAGAATTTTGACGACTTCCAGGTCGTCAGGATGGATGACTCTCCCGTCGTCACCAACGTCTACATCGTGCCGGCCGATCCGGACACGCCGCCGAGCGGCGTCGGAGAGCCCGGCGTTCCGCCGTTCGCGCCGGCACTGATCAATGCGATCTTCGCCGCGACGGGAAAACGCATCCGCGCGCTTCCGATTGGCAAGCAATTGGAGGCATAGAGCATGATGCGGAAGAGTGGACCCCGCTTTTCCAGATTGATCATGCTCAGAAAAGAGAGGAGCGCGGCAGAAGTCTATCGCGCTTCGGAACACAAGCGGCTTCACACCGTTTCCATCGATCTGACAGGAGCAGATCGATGATCAACATCTCAAAGGCGCTCGCGGTCTCGCTGGCGAGCGCCTTTCTTTTGACGGCCTCCGGCGCGTTGGCCCAGAGCAATACAGCCCCGCCCGCCACGGCCCCGCGGCCGACTGGACCGGACCAGAACTCCCTTCCAAACGCCAACGCCCCGCCCGCCTCGACCAACCAGACCACCGGGCAACACAATCCCGATCCGAAGATTCGTGAGATGAACCAGAAGGAAAAGGACAAGGTCGAACGTATGGGCAAATAGCGATCTCAGGCTTTGCGCACCTCGTGCCGTTTGCGCCGGGGAAGCATCCCATCTCACACAAATGCGGCGGACGTTGCCGTCCGCCGCATTCGCCACCCCCCGGCTGCTCCGCTTCTTTCGATCCGCCCGCGGAGCTATTTCTTCAGCGCGAATACCCAGACGACGCCGCCCTGCGGCACGTTGGCTTCGATGCCGATATTGTTCGTCACGAGCGCATCCTGGATGCGCTGCGCGTCCACGCCCCAGCCCGACTGGATCGCGATGTACTGCGTACCGTCGATCTCATAGGACACCGGCATGCCGACGATGCCGGAGTTGGTCTTCTGCTCCCACAATAATTCGCCCGTCTTGGCATGGAAGGCTCGGAAGTTGCGGTCGTTGGTCCCACCGACGAAGACAAGATCGCCCGCCGTCGCCGTGACTGATCCGAACAGCTGCGACTTGGGGAAGTTGTGCTGCCACACCTTCTTGCCCGTGGAAGGATCCCAAGCCTGGAGCTCGCCGAAATGATCCGCGCCCGGCTTTGTTTTCAGGCCGATATCTTCCGGCTTGGTGCCGAGCCAGAGCTCGCCCGGCTTGAGGGGGACCTTCTCGCCGGTAAAACCGCCGCAGAAGTTCTCGTTGGCAGGCACGTACACGAGCCCGGTTCTCTGGCTATAGGCGGCCGACGGCCAATCCTTCCCGCCCCACAATGATGGACAGAACTCGACGCGCTTACCGATGACCGGCTTGTGTGCAGGATCCACGATCGGCTTGCCGGTCTCGTCGATGCCCTTCCAGACATCGGTGAAGACGAACGGCCAGCCGGCGACATAGTTGATCTTGGTGGGCGTCCGCTCGAGCACCCAGAAGATCGCGTCGCGTCCCGGATGGACCAGGCTCTTGATGGTGCGACCGTTGCGCTGCAGATCGATCAGCATCGGCGCCTCGACCTCGTCCCAATCCCAGGAATCGTTCTGGTGGTACTGGTGATAGGCCTTGATCTTGCCGGTGTCGGGATCGAGCGCCAGCACCGATGCGGTGTAGAGATTGTCGCCAGGATGGGTCTCACCGGGCCATGGCGCCGCGTTTCCGACACCCCAATAGATCGTCCTGGTCTCCTTGTCATAATTGCCGGTCATCCAGGCCGACCCACCGCCATTCTTCCAGTCGTCGCCCTGCCAAGTGTCGTGACCGGGCTCGCCTTCGCCGGGGATCGTATAGGTTCGCCACAGCTCCTTGCCGTCCTTGGCGTCAAAAGCGGCGATATAGCCGCGCACGCCGAACTCGCCGCCGGAGCCGCCGACGATGACTTTGCCGTCGACGATCAACGGCATCAGGGTCATGTACTGACCCTTCCTGTAGTCCTGCACCTTGGTGTCCCACACCACCTTGCCGGTCTTTGCTTCGAGCGCGACCACGTGATCATCCGTGGTGGCGAGGAAAAGCTTGTCCTCCCACAGGCCGACCCCGCGGTTGGTCGGATGCAGCTGGAAAAGATCGTCGGGAAGCTGCCGCTTGTAGCGCCAATATTCGTCGCCAGTCTTCGCGTTCAACGCTATCACCTGACCCATCGGGGTCGTCACGAACATCGCGCCATTATTGACGATCGGCGGCGCTTGGTGGCCCTCGACCACACCGGTGGCAAAGGTCCAGACCGGCGTGAGGTTTTTCACGTTCGAGGTGTTGATCTGGTCGAGCGGACTGTAGCCATGCCCATCATAGGTGCGCCGGTAGAGCATCCAGTTGCTTGGCTCCGGATTTTCCAGGCGCTGCGCGGTGACCGGAGAATAGTTCTCGATCGGGCCTGACATGGCGGCGGTCGAGGCGAGGCAGGTGAAGGCAACGATGCCGGACAGTAACCATTGCTTCCTGGTCATGGAAGTTTTCATGGACGTTCCCCTTTTTCATCCGTTTGAATTCTTGTTCTGAATTCTTGTCGCTCGTTTCCGTCATCCGCCTGCCGGCGGAGGTGGCCTCTCGTGACGCGGGCAGCGCCCGCAACGGTCGGTCATCCTGGCTGCGCGCCACCTACCTTTCCCATGAAATTGCCGGCGACGCTGAGCGATCCGTCTGCCAGCGCCAGAGGCAACGCCGCGAGCCGTCGCGGCGCCGGTCCGAACACGACCTGCGCGCCCGAGCGTGGATCATATTCGGAGTTGTGACACATGCACTTGAACACCTCCTTGTCGCCGACATCGCTCTTCACCCAGGCGGTGACGGGGCAGCCCGCATGCGAGCAGATCGCCGAATAGGCGATGATGCCGTCGACGGCGCGCGCGCGAGTCTTCTCATCGAGCTCGGCCGGATCGAGCCGGATGATCAGGATTTCATTGAGCCGCGAGGCGCTCCGCACGACCGATGTGTTCGGATCTTTCGGCCACGCATGCACGGGAGGTCCACCAGCTGGCACGTCTGCTGCGGTTATGAGCTTTCCCTCGTTGTCGCCCTCGGAGAAGACGAGCAGATCGCCCTTCCGCGGGCGTTCGTCGGAGCCAGGCGGATCTTCGCCTGCTCGCACTTGGGGGGAACAGCCGAGACACGCGCTGGTCGCAAGCGCCCCGAGCAGCAGCGTGCGCCGCGTTTGCCCGGTTCGCGCGTCGGCGTCAGCTTCCGCAATATTCCCAGGTAGTGGTGAGTTGACGTTGCACGATGCTCTCGACATGCCCGCTAGCAGGCGCTGGAACTCTGCCGAAAACAAGGCGAAGAATTGACACCGCAGTGCATCAATATGGCTTTGCTCGCAGTGATTGAATGATACTGCACGCGTTCAGGCCTGTTTTCGTAAGTTCTACATCTGATCGCGCGAGCAGCATGATGATTATGCAGGTCAGCCAACTGCTGCTGGAATTGGTGCAACGCGCCATCGGCCGGCGCGAGCCGCACGCTTGTCAGGAGGGCTCCTTGTATTCACGACCTGAGCACGTGACGCGGCGATGCGATACGGCCTGCGACCGTTGCTGACGCCATCTCGAAACTGTCGGCGATGCGCCGCGCCTTGTCGATGAAGAGCGCAGCTGCTGTCGGCGGGCAGACTTCGCGCGCGGTCTGCTCGAACAGATCGAGCCAGCGGTCGAAATGATCGCCGGCCAGGCTCAGCGGCAGGTGCGCCCGCATAGGCGAGCCATGATAACGCCCGCTCATCAGCACGACCGACGACCAGAAATCCCGGAGCTTGGCCAGATGTTCGTCCCAGTTCTGGACGACGGCAAACACCGGCCCCAGAAGCGCGTCCTCGCGCACGCGTCCATAAAAGCGGGTGACGAGTTCCCCGATCATCTCCTCGGTGATCCCGGTGCGCTCGATCGCATCCTGGGTTAACAGGCTCCGCCGCGCAGCCGCCGCCTCGCGTTCGGCCTTCAATCGATCCGACATGTCCTCTGCTATCCGTTCATTGTTCCCGCACGCGCCCGTTCGGCATTGTCGGGCCAATTGCGCACGGCGTCTTTGTCGCAGCGCAAATTGCGGGATCTGGCGGCGGACTGGCACGCCCGCCGCCGATGCCTTGATCAGGCGCTATAGGTGTAGAAGCCCTGCCCGGTCTTGCGGCCGAGATGACCGGCATCGACCATCTCCCTCAGCAGCGGCGCCGGTCGATACTTGGGGTCGTTGAAGCCCCTATAAAAGACCTCCATCACCGAAAGCATGGTGTCGAGCCCGACGAGATCGGCCAGCGCCAGCGGGCCGATCGGATGGTTGCAACCGAGCTTCATGCCAGCATCGATCTCCTCTGCCGTCGCGATCCCTTCCTGGAGCGCGAAGATCGCCTCATTGATCATCGGGCAGAGGATGCGGTTGACAGCGAAACCCGGGCTGTTCTTGGCAGTGATTGCCACCTTGCCGACGCGCTTGGCGAAGTCCAGCGCCTTGGCATGGGTGTCATCGGAGGTCTGCAGGCCGCGGATGAGCTCGAGCAATGCCATCACCGGCACCGGGTTGAAGAAGTGCATGCCGATGAAGCGGTCGGGACGATCCGTTGCGGCGGCGAGCTTGGTGATTGAGATCGACGAGGTGTTGGTCGCGACCAGGGTGCGCGGCGACAGCGTGGCGCAGAGGTCCTTGAGGATCTTGACCTTGAGCTCCTCGTTCTCGGTCGCGGCTTCGATGACGAGATCGCAATCCGAAAGCTTTGCCCGATCGGTCGTGCCGGTGATGCGCTTGAGCGTCGCTTCGCGTTCGGCCGCCGACATCTTCTCCTTCTTGACCAGGCGCTCGAGGCTGCCACCGACGGTCGAAAGTCCGCGGTTCACCGCCGCATCGGAAATATCGACCATCACGACCGAAAGCCCGGCCGCCGCGCAGACCTGCGCGATGCCGTTCCCCATGGTCCCTGCCCCGATGATGCCAACGGTTTGGATCATTGCGTCACATCCTTCATCTTTGCGGGCGAGCCAGGAGCGGCCCGGCCCATGTTCCTGCATCAGGGTCTAGCACCGCCCCCGGGCGGGTGCGACCTGATCCCGTCCTCTCCTTAGTGCATCCACCGGCAGAATAAAGCCACTCACGGCCGCGCCGCGCCAGGATTCGGGCTCTCTCTGCCCAAAACTGCCGGGACTTGGCCCGGGGGCCCCCAGAGCACCCTGATGATGGCCGGGCTTCGGGCGCCCTGCCCAGGGGACAATAGCGCACCCCGAGCTCCACTGAATTTCGCCCCCTTGATTGTGGCGACCGCAGCGGCGAGAACCGGTGCAGTTGCCGTCCGTGAATGTGCGTGGACGGCCCGGCCTGCCGCCGAGGTGGACCGAAGCTGTCAGGGCGGGCTGCCGAGGACCAAGGATTTCGCGATGGACGTGACCAGGATCACCGGCATCGAGCCGGCGCAACAGCGTCAGGCCGGATGAACGATTTCGCGCGATCCATCGGGGCCGCCTTCACGCTGATCGGCAACGCCGACGCCGAGCTGCTGGGCATCGTCGCTCTCTCGGTACGGGTCAGCCTGACGGCCAGCATTGTGGCGCTGCTGATCGGCGCCCCGTTCGGCGCCCTGCTGGCGATCACGCACTTCCGCGGCCGGCAAGTCGTCATCGTGCTGACCAATGCGCTGCTCGGCCTTCCGCCGGTCGTGGTCGGGCTCGTCCTCTATCTGCTGCTGTCGCGGTCCGGCCCGCTCGGGGCGGCGGGCTTGTTGTTCACCCCGGCCGCCATGGTGATCGCGCAGACGCTGCTGGCCACGCCAATCGTGGTGGCGCTGGTGCACCGGCCGGCGAGCCTGCTGTGGGCGGAGTACGGCGATCTGGCGCGGATCGACGGACTGTCAGCCCTCCGCAGCATGGCCCTGCTATTCGCGCTGGGCCGGACCTCGCTGCTGACCGCCTTTCTTGCGGCGTTCGGGCGAGCCATTGCGGAAGTCGGCGCCATCATCATCGTCGGCGGCAACATCCGCGGCTTCACGCGCACGATGACGACAGCGATCGCTCTCGAAACCAGTAAGGGCGACCTGCCACTGGCGCTGGGTCTCGGATTGATCCTGCTTGCACTCAGCGTCGCGGTGTCGACCGTCGCGTTCGTGCTAGTGGGACGCGTTAGGGAAAAATAGCTGCTCGCCGCCGACCTTGTAGCCGGCTATCGCGTCCTGCCCCTTCGGCGAAACCAGCCAGTCGATGAAGGCCTTTCCGTCCTTCGCCTTCACGTTCGGATGCTTTTCAGGATTCACCAGCATGACGCCGTACTGATTGAAGAGCCGCTTGTCGCCCTCGGTCAGGATGGCGAGCTCGCCGCGGTTCTTGAACGACAGCCAGGTGCCGCGGTCCGACAGAACATAGGCGTTCGACGACGATGCCATGTTCAACGCCGGCCCCATGCCCTGACCAATCTCCCGGTACCAGCTGTCCTTGCCGGAGTTGAGGTCGACACCCGCCTCTTTCCATAACCTCAGTTCGGCCGCGTGCGTGCCGGACTTGTCGCCGCGCGAGATGAACGGCGCCTTGGCCGCCGCGATCTTGCGCAGCGCATCGACCACATCCTTGCTGCCCGTTATCCGCGCAGGATCGCTCTTTGGCCCGACGATGACGAAGTCATTGTACATGACGTCAAAGCGCTTCACGCCCTGTCCTTCGGACATGAACTTGTCCTCGGCGGGCCGGTCATGGACGAACACCACGTCGGCATCCCCTCGCCGTCCGATATCCAGCGCCTGGCCGGTGCCGACCGCGACGACCTTCACGCTGATGCCCTCAGCCTTAGCGAACAACGGCAGCAGATGGCCGAACAGCCCCGACTGCTCCGTCGAGGTGGTCGAGGCTACGGTGATAGTGCGATCCTGTGCGAATGCGATGGTGGACCAGAGCAAGACCGCTCCGACGGTGGCAAGTTTTCTCATGCGCGTCCTCAGCAAGACAATGAGGTCCTCAATAGCCGCTGGCGTTGAGGACTGGAACCCCGACCTTAGGCAGCAACGACAATTGATGCAAAGGGCTGGCGCGCGTCGGCAGGAACGTCGTTGGTGCAAGCGGGTTGTCTGGGGACGTAATCAAGGAGAGTCCGATGAAAAAGATCATCCTGGCATCCGCATGCATCATGGCGCTGGCGACAGGTGGTGCTTTCGCGCAGACACAACCTGCTCCCGGAACTCAGGGCGATGTTGGTCCTTCGTCACGGGGCCCCGGGACGAAGGGAATGACGACGGGACGTTCGTCGAACATGCAGAACGAGGCCAGCGACAGCAAGGGCGCCCAATCGCCCTCGGCCGGCGGCAGCAACGCGAACAATATGGGCAGTCAGGCTGGCGGCAGCGCAGGTTCTGGAGGCGCCGGCGCCGGCAAATGATCTGACGATCGAAAGCCGGAGGGATGTCCGTTCCCTTCCACGCCAAGCAGCATGTCAATCGCCGGCATCGCGAAGCAAAGCAGAGTTGAAATAAACCCCGCGCGCCGGGCGCGGGGGATGTTCTGCAATTGGTCTTCCCAACATTGACACGGGTGTGACGGCCGGGGCAGGTTTTCGCATTGCTGACGAATCAGCGATTGCCTCACGCCGAGTACCTCTTGGACAACTCCCAGTGCTTTCGAGACTGATATCGTTGCTGCGCCGCATCCCTGCGGTAGACTGGGCCTTTGCCCGACTTCGGCCTTCGCCGCACAGCGGCAATATTGAGGTCGCGCCGACCGACAGAGACGCTTCGCCGGCCATCATTGAGGACACCACTTCCACTGATGCAGCTCCAATCCCCGAGGTCAGCAGCGCTCCGGTGCGTGACGCTGACTTCGCCACCGAGGCTCCGGTCCCAGAGAAGGATGCGGCTGCGTCCGTCGTCGCGGAGAAACCGTTCACCGATATCTGCGTCAGCGACGTCTCATCTTCGGATCGAGCGACGGAAATCGAGACACCCGCGACGACACCAGTCGCCGCAGAGGTGTTAGCTTCGTCGGCCGAAGCGGAGAACGAACCAACTGCAGTCTCTGACCTCGCCATCGCTGCCGACGATGAAGCGCCCGCTGGCAACTGCGCAGAGGTTGACTCCGTCCTCGCAGAAGAGATTGTGGCTTCATCAGCGGACGGCGCGACCGCTTCGACTATTCTCCCCGACGTCATCCTCGAGGCAGTTTCCTCACCCGAGGTTTCCACCGATTTCGAATCGGTTGTCGTCGAGACAATGCCGGTGCTCCTCGTCGAGGCCGACAGCGTCGCGGTCGAAGCCAATCCCGACAGCGAACCAGTGCTGATCGTCGAGATCGCGCAGACCTCCGCGAGCGATGTTCCTCTCACTACAGCCATTGCGCCGGAGACAAACGAGCCAGCCCGCGTTGGCGAGATCGAACCGGCTCCAGCGCACGAGCCTCCTGCCCCGGAGATGCGCAATGCACCGAAAGTGCGCGCGCGGCCCGCGGAACCGACGGATCGCACCGCGCTGATCCGGCAGCGCTGGGCCGAGACCGGAATCAGGATGTGGAATCCGCGGCTTCACGGCACAGGCGAGGCCGCGCTGAACATCCAGGGAAGCATCGGGCTACTGCCGCCGGCGGCCGGCGAGACTATGCCGCGCTACGACAAGCTGGAGTTCAAGATGCTCGGCGGACAGATCGTCTGCGAGGGCGTCATCGTCGAGGCACCCGCACAGCCGGGCAACCGCAGCTTTACGCGGCTCGTCGAACCCAGGAACACCGAGCGAGTCCGCGAGCCGACGCGGGAGCGCCAAGCCGTTCTCGCCTGATCCTTTTTCTGCGACCAGCGGCGCGACACACTAGGCTGATGTCCCTGCCTTGGTGATCGCATGCGCACTTCCCCCCTGCGCCGTGCTGGCAGCCATGGTTAGCAGGCCGTAGCTGCGGCAGGCGAAATTGTGCCCGAAACACTTGGCCATGGCGCCGGATATCCTTAACGCGGCCTCACCACATGCACGGCGCCGGAAAATCCTGAGGTAGCGCGCAACCTGCGCTGGCGTCCCGCGCAGGCCCGATCTAACCCGCCCTTTACCCCCGCCGTGCAAGATCGCCGGCGTTTTTTAGAAGAGCGGGGCCCATATTTCATGCCGATTATTGATTTGAAGTCTTATCTTGCCGCCGCCATGCGGTTGTTTCGCGTTCCGGCCGACAATCCGGATCTGACGCGCGCGCAGTTCGACGCGTTCTCCAAGCAGATCCCGCTGCTCTACTTCATCCTCATCAGCAACACGATCGCGGTCGCCTACACCTATGTGAACGTGGCGCCGGACTGGCTGACGATCATCGTGCCGAGCGTGCTGACCGTGCTCGCAGGCTTGCGGACCTTCTGGTGGCTGCGTCAGCGTCACCTCGTGCGCAGCGACGGCGACATCCTGCGCAATCTGCGCACCACCAACTGGCTGACCTTGCCGATCGGGGCGGGCTTCACCGCCTGGTCCTTTGCGCTCTACCCCTACGGCGACCCCTTCGCCAAGAGCCAGGTCGCATTCTACATGGCGGTCACCGTGATCGGCTGCATCTTTTCACTGATGCATCTGCGCTCGCCGGCCTTGATCGTGACGCTGATCGTTGACGTGCCCTATGTGCTGTTCTTCTTCGCAACGGGCGAGCCGACGTTGAAGGCGATCGCCGTCAACAACCTCCTGGTCTCCGGCGCGATGGTGACGGTGCTGTTCATCTACTATCGCGACTTCGCCGATCTCGTCGCCAGCCGCAAGTCGCTGCTTGCGCAGCAGGCAGCGACGCAGGCGCTCTCGGACGAGAATTTCCGCCTGGCCAATCTCGATTCGCTCACCGAGTTGCCGAACCGCCGCCGCTTCTTCGCCGAGCTGTCGAGCGCCTTCGCCGATGCCGAGCGCAGGAAAGTTCGCGTTGCGGTCGGAATCATCGACCTCGACGGCTTCAAGCCCGTCAACGACAATTACGGCCATTCGGTCGGCGATCGCGTCCTGATCGAGGCGGGCCAGCGCATCCGTGAGGTCTGCGAGGGCTTCGGCCCACAGCGCGTGGAGTTCGCCCGGCTTGGCGGCGATGAATTCGGCCTCGTCGTGTGCGGCGATCCCGACGACGCCGACCTCATGCGGCTCGGCGAACGCATCGGCGGCCAGGTCAGGCTGCCTTACCAACTCGACACGGCCCATACCGGGCTGTCCTGCTCGATCGGCTTCGCATCGTTCCCGGACTCCGCGACGACGTCGGAGGCGCTTTATGAGTGCGCCGACTACTCGCTGTATCACGCCAAGCGACATTTGCGCGGCCGCACCGTGATCTTCTCGAGCGCGCTCGAGGCCGAGATCCGCAGCCGCGGTGTCATCGAGAACCTGCTGCGCACGGCCGATTTCAGTAGCGAGATGGATCTTGTGTTCCAGCCGATCGTCGACGCCATGAGCGAGCATACCGCCGGCTTCGAGGTCCTCGCGCGCTGGCGCAGCGCCCGTCTCGGCCTAGTTTCCCCGGCCGACTTCATTCCCGCCGCCGAGCGTATCGGTCTGATCCGGCCATTGACCCAGGCGCTACTGGTACGCGCGCTCGCGACTGCCAGAACTTGGCCCGATCACATCCGTCTATCGTTCAACCTCTCCGCCCATGATGTCTGCGCCGCAGAGGGCATCCTGCCGCTGATCTCCATCGTCGAGAAAAGCGGGCTAGCGCCACATCGGATCGACTTCGAGATCACCGAGACCGCCGTGACCTTCGACTTCGTGCGCGCACAGCAGTCGATTGCGTCGTTGAAGGCGATGGGCTGCGGCGTTTCGCTGGACGATTTCGGCACCGGCTATTCGTCCCTGAGCCACGTGCACCGGCTACCGCTCGACAAGATCAAGGTCGACCGCAGCTTCGTCTCCGACATTAACGAAAATCCGGTGAGCCACAAGATCATCAAGTCGCTCACCGGCCTCTGCGACGACATGGAGATCGCCTGCGTCGTCGAGGGCGTCGAAACCCGCGCCCAGCTCGACAGCCTGCGCCGCCTGGGCTGCGACTTCATTCAAGGTTACTATTTTGCGAAGCCCATGCCGGCCGAGGCAATTGGCGCGTATCTCGCGAAAGAAGACCGGCGCCTTGAAGCCAACGGAGCAAAGGTCGTCGCCTGAGATCACACCGCGCAGTACCGCTCCTGGATATCTCTGTCCGCGAGCAGTGCCGCTGCGCTGCTTTGATGCACGACCTCGCCTTGATCGATGATCACCGCGCGATCGGCGAGCCGCAGCGCCCATTCGACGTTCTGCTCCACTAGCAGCAGCGTCTTGCCCTCGTCGCGCAAGCGACGGAACAGAACGCCCATTTCCTCGACCAGCACGGGCATGATGCCCTCGGAGGGCTCGTCCAGCAGGATCATCTTGGGCTTTGCGATCAGCGCGCGCGCAATCGCCAGCATCTGCTGCTCGCCGCCCGATAGCGTCACGCCCTCTTGATCGAGGCGCTCCTTCAGGCGCGGAAAGGTTTCGGCGATCTCGTCGATCGCCGCGCGCTCCTCGATATCGGAGCCGACTGCGACGAGGCCGAGCCGGAGGTTCTCTCGGACGGTCAGGCCGGGGACGATGCGGCGCTCTTCGGGAACGTAGGCGAGGCCGAGATGGAAGCGCTGATGCGCGCGGAGCGGCAACAGTTCCCTGCCTGCGAAGCGCACGCGCCCCGTCGCCTTCGGCATCAGGCCTATCATCGCGCGCAAGGTCGTCGTCTTTCCGGCGCCGTTGCGGCCGACCAGGGCGACCACTTCGCCCGGGTCCACATGCAGGGTGATGCCATGAAGGATATGGCTGGCGCCATACCAGGCATGGAGATCGTCGACTTGGAGAAACGCGGTCTCAGCCATAGCCCTCACTCTGTCCGAGATAGACCCGGCGAACTTCCGGATTGCTCCGGATCTCATCCGGCGCGCCGTCGGCCAGCAAACGGCCGTGATGCAGCACCACGACGCGCTTGCTGAGCCCCAGCACCATCTTCATCTTGTGCTCCACCAGGAGCACGGTGCGCTTGTCGGCGAGACGTTCGAGCAGAGCGACCATGTCCTTGGTTTCTTCCGGGCCCATGCCGGCGGTCGGCTCGTCCAGCAACAGCAATTCCGGCTCCGAGACCAGCGCGATCGCGATCTCCAGCGCGCGCTGCTGGCCGTGCGACAGGAATCTTGCGAGTTCGCTGCGCCTGGTCAGCAGCCCGACAGCGTCGAGCGCAGCGTCTGCGCGCGCACCGAGCTCAACCAGCTGCGCGCGGTTTCGCAAGATATCGTAGCTCACGATCAGCGCCTGGGCTGCTACGCGCACATTCTCATGCACGGACAGATCCGGAAAGATGTTCGTGATCTGGTAGGAGCGCGAGATGCCCTGATGGACGAAGCGATGCTGCGGCAGGCCATTCAGCTCCCGTCCTCTGAAGTGCAGCTTGCCCGAACTCGGCGTCAACACTCCCGAGAGGATGTTGAAGAAGGTGCTCTTGCCGGCGCCGTTCGGCCCAATGATCGAGGTGAGCTGGCCGGCTGCGAACGAAAGAGTGATGCCTTCCAGCGCGACGAAGCCGCCGAAACGTTTGCCGATGCCTTCGGCGCGAAGCAGCTCGCCGCTCATCGCCGCGCCTTTCCGCTGCCCATGGCATCGAGAAGCGTGCCCCAGATACCCCTGGGCAGAAACAGCACGAACAGCACGAAGATCGCGCCGACGAAGATCTGCCAATGCGGCGTCCAGAGCGAGATCACGTCCTCCAGGATCAGGAAACTGGCGGCACCAACGAACGGCCCGAAGAAGCTGCGGGCGCCACCGAGCAGCACCATCATCACGATCATGCCGGACGTCTGGTAGTGCAGGATGTCCAGCGGCACGATCGACAGATGCAACGCCAGCATGCAGCCGCCGAGCGATGAGATCGCGCCCGATAGCATGAACACGACCAGCTTGCTGCGTTCGACGTCATAGCCGCAGGCGCGCGCCCGCTGCTCGTTCTCGCGGATTGCCTCGATGACGGCGCCGAACGGCGAATTCAGGATGCGCGACTGGAACCACATCGCCAGTGCCGCGAAGGCCATCAGCACGTAGTATTTGTTGACGGGGTCGAGGAAATTCACCTGAAAGCCGAGCAGGCTGATGCGGTCGACGGTAAAGCCGCGCAGGCCGTTTTCGCCGCCGGTGAAGGACGCCGCCTGGAGTGCGACGTAGTAGACGAGCTGCGCCAGCGCGAGCGTGACCATCGAAAAGTAGATGCCGCGGGTGCGCGTCGAGACGAGGCCGATTGCGGCGGCGAGGCAGGTGCTGAGCAAGACCGCGGCCGGCACCGCGGCGAACCAGGGCACGCCGTAGCGACCGATCGCGATTCCGGTGAAGTAGGCGCCCGCGCCGAAGAAGGCCGCCTGGCCGAACGACAGCAATCCGGTATAGCCGAACAGCAAATTGTAGCCCATCACCACGACACCGTAGATCAGGACGTTGACGGCCAGCGCTTTTGACGGCAGCAGCCAGGGTAGCAGGGCGAGCACGGCGATGGACAGCAGCACCCGCTGGTCGAGAACCCGGCCGAGCCCGCCGGGTGAGGGTTTGGCGACCGCCTCGCCGCTCGAAGGGTGCGTCACGCCGTCCTCCCTCTCACGCCGAACAGGCCTTGCGGGCGGATCAGCAGCACCACAGCCATGAGCGCGAACATGACGATGGTCGCCATCTCAGGCGCGAACAGCGCTACCATGCTGATGGATATGCCGACCATGAGGCCGGCGACGACCGCGCCGACAATCGAGCCGAGCCCGCCTATTACCGTGACCACGAAGGCTTCCGCCAGAACCAGCGAGCCCATCTCCGGATTGACGCTACGCATGGGCCCGGCGAGCACGCCGCCAAGCGCGGCGAGCCCCACCCCGAGCCCAAAGATCGCGAGCCAGACCCGGCCGATATCGACACCGAGCACCTGCATGATGGTGGGGTCGCGGGCGCCGGCACGCACGATCAGGCCGACGCGGGTCTTTTCCAGCGTCAGCCAGAGCGCCAGCAGCACCACCGCCACCAGCACGATAACGAACAGACGGTAGCGCGGGAAGAAACCGATGCCGAGATCGACCACACCGATCAGCTGCGGCGGGGTTGGAAACGGGATACCATCGCTGCCGAACACAATGCGTACGCCCTCGACCAGGATGTAGCTGAGCCCAAAGGTGAGCAGCAGCGGATCGTCAATTGAGCGTCCATAGAGCCTGCGGATCAGGACGAGCTCGATCAGCATGCCGAAGGCGCCGATCAGGACGGGAGCAAGCAGCAGACCCCACCAGAAGCTCCCGGTGAGCGACGCCAGATACAGTCCCGCATAGGCCCCGACCATGAACAGCGCACCGTGGGCGAAGTTGACCACCCCCAGCATGCCGAACACGATCGTCAGCCCAAGCGCAGTGATCACCAGGACCGCCCCAAGGGCGACCCCGGAGAGAAGCTGCATGATGATAAGCGACAGATCCATCTTGACAGGCTTCAGGTCGCGTGGCCGAGCTCGCTGCAGCTGCGCAGCATGTCCTCGGAACCGGCATCGCTGGCGAGGATCGCGAACAGGTCGCTCTCGCCTGTCATGGCCGACTTCTTCTTGGACTCCAGCACCAGCACCGACTGCACCGACTGGTGGTCGCATTTGCGGTAGTGTTGCGGGCCCTTGGTGAGGTCGTACTTCAGCTTCTCCAGCGCTTCGACGACCTTGTCGGTATCGGTGCCGCCGGCAGCCTGCATCGCGAGCAGGAGCGAGGCAACGCCTGAGTAGCCATAGGCGCCGTAATCGGTCGGAATCGCGCCGCCATTGGCCGCCTTGAAGGCTGCGTTGAAAGCCGCTGCCGACTTGCTTTGCGCCTCGAGGCCCCAGTAGTAATTGGCTCCCCCGATCACACCCTCGAACACGTCGGGGCCGACGGCCAGGCGCTGGTTGTGCAGGATCACCGGGACAACGATCTTCATCTGCTGCTTGACGCCAAAATCCACCGCCTGCTTGATCGCATTGGCCTGGTCACGGCCGAAATTTGAGATGCACAGCACATCCGGCCGCATCGACATCAGGCGCGGCATGAATGTCGAGTAGTCCGCGGCGCCGAACGGATGCAGGATCTCTCCAACGTTGTCCGCGCCGATCGCCGCTTGAGCGCGCTTGAAGCCGCGCAGCATCTCGTGGCCGTAGGCATAGTCGGCGACGAGATGGGCGACCTTCATGCCCTTCTTCAGGGTCTGGCGCGCCACCGCGGCTGTCGTCATGTGCGGATTGAGCGCCTCATGGAAGGTGTATTTGCTGAAATCCTTGGCCTCGTTGATGGTGTCGGACTGGCTGATCGACACGTAGATCACGCCGCGGGCGCGGGTGACCTCGTTGACCGCGAGCTGCACGGCGCTGGAGAGCGCGCCGACCACCGCGTGAACCTTGTCCTTCTCGATCAGCTCGAGCGTGCGGGTCGCGGCTTCACCGGCATTGAGCTTGTCGTCGCGCACCAGGAGTTCGACCTTGCGGCCGGCAACGCCGCCCTTGTCGTTGACGAGTTTCACCGCCAGCTCAGCACATTTGACCTGATCGCGCGCTTCCGCCGCGAACGGCCCGGTCAGCGGAGTCGGAAAGCCGATGCGGATCGTCTCGTCCGCGGCGCGGCCGAGCCGGGGTGCGGCGAGCAGCGCTGCGCTGGCCGAGAGGCCGGCGAGCGCGGCGCGGCGGGTTATCTTCCAAGTCGAACCGGATTTGGGCATGATCTCCTCCAACTGTCTTTTTTCTAGAATCGCTTCAGGGCTTTTAGGACTCTTGCGGGCGTAATCGGGATGGAGTTGATGGTCGCGCCCAGCGGCGCGAGTGCATCGTTGACGGCATTGAGCACGCAGGCAGACGCAGCTGCGGTGCCGGCCTCGCCGACACCCTTTGCGCCGAGCTCGGTGTCGGCGGTCGGCGTCTCGACATGGGCGATGACTATGTCGGGCATCTCCATCGGCATCGGCACGAGGTAGTCGGCGAGCGAGCCGTTCACGAGCTGGCCGGTCTCGCTATATCGGCACTCCTCGAATAATGCTGCACCGAGCCCCTGCACGATGCCACCGCGGAGCTGCTCGTCCACCAGCATCGGATTGATGACACGGCCGCAGTCCTCGACAATGAAATGCTTGAGAAGCTTGACGAAGCCGGTCTCGACGTCGACCTCGAGCAGGCAGCCCTGAATGCCGTTCGTGAAGGCGAACGGATAGCCCTGCGGCGCGAAATGATGGCTGACGGTGAGCTGAGCCTGCGTACCGGGTGGCAGCGTATCAGAACGGAAGTAGACGATGCGCGCGATCTCGGAGATCGGCATCCGCTGGTTCCGGGTCGACGCGTCCACGACCTCGCCATCGACGATGTCGAGCGCGGACGGCTGCTCCTGCAGGACGAGCGCCGCGATCTCCAGGATGTTACGCTTGAGCGCGCGGGCGGACTGCAGCGCGGTTTCCCCGCCGATGCCGGCACCGCGGCAGGCCCAGGTGGCACCACCATGCGGCGTCACCTCGGTATCTCCCGTGATGACCTTGATGCGCTCCTGCGCGAGGCCGAGCTGATCGGCCACAATCTGGCCGATGATCGACTCGGTGCCCTGCCCCTGCTCGGTGACCGAGATCAGGCAACGCACCTCACCTGACGGCGTCAGGCTGACGATCGCGCCATCCTGAGAGGAGATGCGGGCGCCGCCAACCCCATAGAATGCCGGGCTGGGATTGGTGATCTCGACGAACGTGGCAATGCCGATGCCGCGATAGACGCCGCGCTTGCGCAAGTCCGCCTGCTCGGCTCGCAGCGAGTCATAGTCCATGATCTCATGCAGGCGCTTGAGGCAGGCCTGATGCGACAGCGCCTCGAAACGGTAGCCGGTCGGCGAGGTATGCGGATAGGCATCGTCGGCAATGACATTCTGCGCGCGTATGGCGAAGGGATCGAGGCCGACCTTGCTTGCCGCCATGTCGAGCAGCCGCTCGGTGACGGCACAGGCAATGGGATGGCCGACGGCGCGGTACTGACTGGTCTGCACCTTGTTCTGAAAGATCACCTCCAGCGTGGCGCGGTAGTTCCTGAAGCAATAGGGCGCGCCGATCAGGCGGATCACCTGGTTGCCCTCGACCACGCTGGTGCGCGGATAGGTCGAGAAAGCGCCGATCGCGGTCAGATCCACAACGTCCATTGCGAGAATCCCGCCCCTGGCGTCCAGCGCCATGCGCGCGCGGACGCGGTGGTCGCGGGCGTGGATATCGGAGACGAAGGATTCGATACGGTCGGCGACATACTTGACAGGCCGTCCCAGCAGGATCGAGAGCCCGACCACCGCCATGTCCTCATGATAGACGTGCAGCTTCATCCCGAAGGAGCCGCCAATGTCGGTCGCGATCACGCGAACGCGGGCCTCGGGAATGCCGTAGTGCCGCGAGTAGAGGTCCTGGAATTGGTATGGCGTTTGCGTCGCATGATGCACGGTCAGCATGCCGGCTGCCGGATCGTAGTCGGCGACGATGGCGCGCGGCTCGAGCGTCACCGCTGTATGGCGGCCGAAGGAGAACTCCTCCTCCACCACATGGGAGGCTTTCGCAAACGCGTCGTCGACAGCGCCGTTATCAAGCTGGCTGCGGAAGCAAACGTTATTGGCACTGCCCGGATTGACCAAGGGGCTGCCGACCTCACGCGCGCCGTCGACATCGACGACGACGGGAAGCTCCTCGTAGTTGACCTCGATCAGCTCGAGCGCATCTTCCGCGATCGCGCGACTTTCAGCGACGACGGCGACCACCGCCTGCCCGGACCAGACCACGCGATCCAGCGGCAGCGGCAATTGCGGTGAAGAGGTCATGCCCTTGAAATGGTCGAGCGTGCCGATCCAGGGCGTGCAGATCTTTGCGAGATCCGGCCCCGTCGCGACGAGATGCACACCTTCGACCGCGCGCACTGCGTCGGTATTGATCGAAACGATCTTCGCATGGGCATGCGGACTGCGCAGGAACGCAGCATGGAGCATGCGTGGCAGATGGAGATCGCTGACATACCGGCCTCGCCCGGCAAGCAGGCGCTTGGCATTCGGCCGCGGCAGGGAACGGCCGATATAGGAATTGGGCCGGTCGAGCGAAATCAGAGGCGCGCTCATGTGGTGACTCCGCCGGAGCGCGCTTTGGCCACCGCGTAGATGGCGTCGATGATCGCCTCATAGCCTGTGCAGCGACAATAATTGCCCGACAACGCATCGCGGATCTGCTCGCGGCTCGGCTGCGCCACAAGCGACAGCAGTTCTTCCGCATTGACCAGCATACCCGGCGTGCAGAAGCCGCATTGCAGCGCGTTTCGGCGGTGGAATTCGGCCTGGAGGTCCGCAATCACGCCGCTCTCCGACAGCCCCTCGATTGTATCGATCCTGGCGCCGTCGGCCTGCACCGCGAAGATAAGGCAGGAATGCACGGCGCGGCCGTCGAGCTGGATCAGGCAGGCACCGCAGGCGCCCATCTCGCAGCCGGCATGCGTGCCCGTCAGCTCGAGCTTTTCGCGCAGGCAGTCGACCAGCGTCTCGCGCGGCGCGACCTCGCAGGCGACCTTGCGGCCGTTGACGACGAAACGCACCCGCACTGTCTCGTCGGCCTCACCCAACAGGGTCTCGTCGAAGCCGCTCATGCGCCCTCTCCAAGACGTCCGAGTAGGCGGCCAAGCAGCACGCGGGCAAGATGCAGCCGCATGGCCGGCGGCACCTCGTCACCCTCGGGCGGGGCGAGATCGCATTCGAGCGCTCGTTGCGCGGCCGCGATACGCTCAACATCGAGACGCGCGCCGATCAGGGCGCGTTCAGCCCCCTTCACCCGTGTCGGCGTATTTCCGACGGAAAAGAACGAGATGCGGATGTCCTCGATGCGGCTGCCCTGACACGTCGCCATGATCCCGCAACCGACCAGCGCGTAGTCTCCGCGCCGCCGCGCCAGCTCATCGAACGCAAAGCGCTGATCGGCCCTGAACAGTGGAACGTGGATCGCCGCAATCAGCTCTCCGGGTTGCAGCGCCGTCTCGAACAGGTCGATGAAGAAATCATCGGCCTTGACGCGGCGGCGACCTGAGGGACCGACGATCTCGATCTCGGCGTCCAGCGCCAGCGTCATCGCCGGAAATTCAGAAGCGGGGTCGGCGAGCGCAACGCTGCCGCCAATAGTGCCGCGGTTGCGGATCGCGGGATGGGCGACGAACGGCGCCGCCACGTGCAAGAGCGGGGCGGACTCGGCGATCGACGCCTCAGTCAGCATCTCGCAATGACGTGTCAGCGCGCCGATGCGCAGGTAACCGCCTTCGCGCCTGACCCCGCGAAGCTCGTCGATGTGGGTGATGTCGATCAAGAGCCGCGGCGCCTGCAGCCGAAGCGAAAGCGCCGGCACGAGGCTCTGGCCGCCGGCAATGAAGCGAGCATCGTCCCCTGCGCGCGCGTGAGCGTCCAGCGCCTGATCGATGGTCGCAGCACGAAAATAGCTGAAAGCCCTCGCCTTCACTGCCGTTTCCTCGAGATCCGTCGGCTCATCAGCCGGGACGTCAGATTTGTAACCATCTGGTCTCAAAATCCTGACACGCCGCCCAGGATCGGTCAATAGGAAATGACCATTTGGTCACAAATGCACCTTGGGCTAAGAAGGACTCGATACGTGCGATTCATCGACGAAATGGCCCGAAAAGCGCAGAGAACCGCGAAACGACCGGTCCGCAAGCGGACCGAGGCAGGCAGCAAGTCTGCGCCAAAGCGCCGCAACATGCGTGCGGCAGATCGCGAGCGTGCGATCGTCGAGGAGGCGATCCGTTTCTTCGCCGAGCACGGCTTCGAAGGCCAGACACGTGAGCTCGCCAAGCGGATGGGCATCACACATTCGGCAATCTACCGGCACTTCCCGAGCAAGGAGGCGCTGATCGAGCGAGTCTATCAGGAGGTTTATCTCAGCCGCTGGTCGCCCGACTGGGGTGCCATGATCCGCGAGCGGGCCCTGCCGCTGGAGGCCCGGCTCACGCGTTTCTATCTCGACTATGTCGACCGCGTGTTCGAATATAACTGGGTACGGATCTTCGTGTTCTCCGGCATGAAGTCGTTCGGCATCACCAGCCGCTATCTCGACATCGTCCGCCGCGAGATCATCGAGCCGGCGGCGGCCGAGCTGCGTCATGAGCTGAAGCTGCCCGGGACAGAGGTTCACGCCTTGAGCGAGCGCGAGACCGAGCTGTTCTGGGGCCTGCACGGCCGCATCTTCTATCTCGCCATTCGCAAGTTCATCTACGCGACGCCAATTCCATCCGACCTCGACGCCATTGTCCGCGACGCGGTCCGGACTTTCATGGACGGCGCCAAGACGACGATGCCAAGGCTCCTGGAAAGCGACTGAGGCCGCTAGCTCGCCATGCTCGGCAGATCGAGCCCCTTGTCGCGGGCGCAGTCGATCGCGATGTCGTAACCGGCGTCGGCATGCCGCATGACGCCACTGGCGGGATCGTTCCAGAGCACGCGCTCGATCCGCTCTGCCGCTTCCGGCGTACCGTCGGCAACGATCACCATGCCGGCGTGCTGGGAATAACCAATGCCGACGCCGCCGCCATGATGCAGCGAGACCCAGGTCGCGCCGCTGGCGCAATTGAGCAAGGCGTTGAGCAGCGGCCAGTCGGACACCGCGTCCGATCCGTCCTTCATCGCCTCGGTCTCGCGGTTGGGGCTCGCCACCGAGCCGCTGTCGAGATGATCGCGGCCGATCACGATGGGCGCTTTCAGTTCGCCGCGCGCCACCATCTCGTTGAAGGCAAGGCCCAGGCGATGACGATCGCCAAGACCGACCCAGCAGATGCGCGCAGGCAGGCCCTGGAACTTGATGCGTTGCTTGGCCATATCGAGCCAATTGTGCAGATGCTTGTCGTCCGGCATCAGTTCCTTGACCTTGGCATCGGTCCTGAAGATGTCCTCTGGATCCCCTGAAAGCGCGGCCCAGCGGAACGGCCCGACGCCACGACAGAACAAGGGGCGGATATAGGCGGGGACGAAGCCTGGGAAATCGAAGGCGTTCTTCAGGCCCATGTCCTGCGCCATCTGGCGGATGTTGTTGCCGTAGTCGAGTGTCGGGATGCCCAGCGCGTGGAAATCCAGCATGGCCTGGACGTGCTCGACCATCGAGGTCTTCGATGCGCGTTCGACTCCCTTGGGATCGGAAGCGCGCTTTGCTTCCCACTCCGCCAGCGTCCAGCCCTTCGGCAAATATCCGTTGATCGGATCGTGTGCGCTGGTCTGGTCGGTGACGATGTCGGGCTTGACGCCGCGGCGCACGAGTTCCGGAAAGATCTCCGCTGCGTTGCCGAGCAGGCCGACCGATACCGCCTTCATCGTCTTCGCCGAATCCGCCATGATCGCGAGCGCCTCGTCGAGGCTCGCGGCCTGGCGATCGAGATAGCCGGTGCGCAAGCGCATCTCGATGCGGCTCGGCTGGCATTCGACCGCGAGCATCGAAGCACCGGCCATGGTTGCTGCCAGCGGCTGTGCACCGCCCATGCCGCCTAAGCCGGCGGTGAGAATCCATTTGCCGGCGAGGCTGCCGCCATAGTGGCGACGGCCGACCTCGACGAAGGTCTCGTAGGTGCCCTGCACGATGCCCTGGCTGCCGATATAGATCCAGGAGCCCGCGGTCATCTGGCCGTACATCATCAGGCCCTTGCGATCGAGCTCATTGAAATGATCGAGCGTTGCCCAATGCGGCACGATGTTCGAATTCGCGATCAGCACGCGGGGGGCGTCGGCATGGGTACGGAACACGCCGACCGGCTTGCCGGACTGGACCAGCAGCGTCTGGTCCGCTTCGAGCTTGCGCAGAGCCGCCGCGATCCGGTCGAAACTCTCCCAGTCGCGTGCGGCGCGGCCGATGCCGCCATAGACCACGAGTTCGCTCGGGCGCTCCGCGACATCAGGATCGAGATTGTTCATCAGCATGCGCAACGGCGCTTCCGTGAGCCAGCTCTTGGCACTGATCTCGCTGCCGCGGGGGGCACGAATGGTGCGGTCATTATCCAGTCGGCGGTTCATGCAGACCTCTTAATCGAGTCTCGGAAACGGATCGGATGGAAGTGTGGTGATCGCAATGGCCGGGAGAGCGTCGGCTTCGATCAATGCGGCGGCCCTGGCAAGATCGCCGGCCATGTAGCGGTCAGCACCGAGTGCGGGCACCTGCTCGCGCAATGCAGTCATAACGGCAGCCAGCGGCCTGCTGGTCGCATGCGGCGCGCGCAGCGTGATGCCTTGGGCTGCGACCAGGAGCTCGATGCCGAGGATGGCGGCGAGATTGTCGGCCATGTCGGACAGCCGCCGCGCGGCATGCGCGGCCATCGAGACATGGTCCTCCTGATTGGCGCTGGTTGGCGTCGAGTCGATAGAGCAGGCGAGCGCGCGCTGCTTGTTCTCGGCATAGAGCGCCGCGGCGGTGACTTCGGCGATCATGAATCCGGAATTGAGGCCGGGATCGGGGGTAAGGAACGGTGGCAAGCCGAAATTGAGCGCGGGATCGACCAACGTCGCGATGCGCCGCTCGCTGATCGCGCCGATCTCGGACAGAGCCAGCGCGATCGCATCGGCAGCAAAGGCCACCGGCTCGGCGTGGAAGTTACCGCCGGAGACGATCTCGCCGGTCTCGACCAGGACGAGCGGATTGTCGGTGACTGCATTGGCCTCAACGATCAGCGTGCGCGCGGCTTGCGTGATCAGATCGAGCGCTGCGCCGGCAACCTGTGGCTGACAGCGCAGGCAATAGGGATCCTGCACGCGCTCGTCACCTTCGAGGTGAGACAGGCGGATGTCGCTGCCGTCGAGCAACGCGACCAGCGTCGCGGCCGCCGCGATCTGCCCGGCATGGCCCCGCAATGCCTGGATCTCGGGGCGGAACGGCGCCGTCGAGGCCATGGCCGCGTCCACCGACAATGCACCGGTCACGAGAGCCGCGCGCGCCAGGCGAAACGCGCGCAGCACGCCTGAGACGGCATAAGCCGTCGAGAACTGCGTGCCGTTGATCAGCGCGAGGCCTTCCTTGGGACCAAGCGTCAGCGGCGTGAGGCCCGCGCGCTTGAGGGCCTCGGCGCCGGATACGGTTTTCCCGTCGATGATCGCCTGCCCTTCGCCGATCATCACGGCCGCCATGTGCGCCAGCGGTGCAAGATCTCCAGAGGCACCGACGGAGCCCTGCTGCGGCACCAGCGGATGGACGGCCTGCGCCAACATGTCCTGCAGCTGCTTGATCACCTCGCGGCGAACGCCGGAGGCGCCGCGACCCAGCGAGACGATCTTCAGCGCCATCATCAGGCGAACAATCGGCTCGGGTGTCGGCTGGCCGACACCGCAGCAATGCGAGAGGATCAGGTTGCGCTGGAGCCGTGCAGTCTGATCGGGCGGAATGCGCTTCGACGCCAGCTTCCCAAAGCCTGTGTTGATGCCGTAGACCGGCGTGTCAGCTCGCGCCGCCTTCGCGACAATTTCCGCCGCGGCCTCCACGCGCGGCCAGAACGAGGCATCGAGCACAACGGGCGCACCTTCGAGCACACACGCGAGGTCATCAAGACCGACCGTTCCTGGGGTGACGACGATCGCTGCGTTCTGCTCCGTCACTGTCCCCTCCAGACCCGGCGATGCAACGGATTGAAGCCGATGCGATAGACCAGCTCGGCCGGGCGCTCGATGTCCCAGATCGCAAGGTCACACCATTTGCCTGCTTCCAGCGTGCCGGTTTCATCGACCACGCCGAGTGCCCGTGCGCCTTCACGGGTGACGCCGATGATGCATTCGGCGACCGTCATCCGGAACAGCGTCGCGCCCATGTTCATCGCGAGCAGCAGCGAGGTCAGCGGCGAGCTGCCGGGATTGCAGTCGGTCGCTAACGCCATGTGGACGCCGGCCTCGCGAAACGTCTCGACCGGCGGTTTCTGCGTCTCGCGGATGAAGTAGAACGCACCAGGCAACAGCACGGCCACCGTTCCAGATCTCGCCATTGCGGCAGCGCCGGCTTCGTCGGTGTGCTCCAGATGATCAGCCGAGAGCGCCGAGAACTTCGCGGCGAGTGCGGCACCGCCAAGATTCGACAGCTGGTCGGCATGGAGCTTGACTGGCAGTCCAAGTCCCCTCGCCGTCTCGAACACCCGAGCGGTCTGGTCGGCGGAAAACGCGATGCCTTCCATGAACGCATCGACAGCATCGGCAAGTCCAGTCCTTGCCACCGCCGGCAGCATCTCCTTGCAGACAAGGTCGATGTAACGGTCTTTGTCGCCATCAGCCTCGACCGGTAGCGCATGTGCACCGAGAAAGGAGGTACGGATCGCAACCGGACGCTGACGGCCAAGGTTGCGCGCGGCGGCGAGCTGGCGCATCTCGGTTTCAGTGTCGAGACCATAGCCGGACTTGATTTCGATCGTGGTGACGCCCTCGGCGATCAGCGCATCGAGCCGCGGCAACGCGCTCGCGATGAGGTCCGCCTCGCTCGCCCTGCGCGTCGCGGCCACGGTCGACACGATCCCGCCGCCGGCGCGCGCGACCTCCTCATAGCTCGCGCCCTTCAGGCGCAACTCGAATTCGTGCGCGCGGTTGCCGCCGTAGACGAGATGAGTGTGGCAGTCGATGAGGCCGGGGGTGATCCAGCGTCCGTCGCAGTCGATCCGCTCAATCGCATCGGCGTCCGCCGGAAAATCGGCCTGCGCTCCGGCATAGACGATCCGGCCACCGAGCGCTGCGATCACGCCAAGCTCGATCTCGCCGAGATCGGGACGGTCGGCCCGCATCGTGGCGAGCCGGGCATTGTGCCAGATCCGGTCGAAGCGCTCTGCCATGCAACGGTCCCTTCGCGTGGGATGCTTGACTTATATGTCTAGACATATAATCGTGGGACCGTTCTGTCCAGCCGGCGTGTCATCAATCATGTCCCGACTGCATTTCGCCTCCGCGCTCCTGCCTTCAGGCTGGGCCCATGACGTGCAGGTGGTGATCACCGCCGGCACGATCGCAGAGGTGATGCCGGGCGTGGCGCCGGCTGTCGGGGACGAGCGCCACGCCATCGCGCTTCCGGGATTGGCGAGCCTGCACAGCCACGCCTTCCAGCGTGGCATGGCGGGGCTGGCCGAGCTGCGCGGCGATTCCACCGACACGTTTTGGACCTGGCGCGAAACAATGTATCGCTTCGCGCTCGCAATGACGCCGGACGACGTCGCGGCTGTTGCGACGCTGCTCTATGTCGAGATGCTCGAGCAGGGTTTTACCCGTGTCGGCGAATTTCATTACTTGCATCATGATCGCGACGGCTCGCCCTATGCCGACGTCGCCGAAATGGCTACGAAGATTGCGCAGGCTGCCGAGGCGTCGGGCATTGCCCTCACGCTGCTGCCCAGCTTTTATGCGCACGGCTCCTTCGGCGGTGCTGCACCTCATGCCGGCCAGCGCCGCTTCGTCTGCTCGGTCGATCAGTTCGCCGCATTGATGGCCGCATCGCGCAAGGCGGTCGCAGCATTGCCTGGCGGCAATATCGGCATTGCGCCGCACAGCCTGCGCGCGGTGACGCCGGACGAGCTCACGGCGATCGTTCCGCTGGCCGACGGCGGGCCGGTGCACATTCACGCAGCTGAGCAGGTGAAGGAGGTCCAGGATTGCCTGGCCTGGTCCGGGCGGCGCCCGGTGCAATGGCTGCTGGAGCACGCGCCGGTCGACCAGCGCTGGTGCCTCATCCACGCAACCCACATGACCGACCAAGAGATCAGCGCATTTGCCGAAACGGGTGCGGTCGCCGGCCTCTGTCCTGTCACCGAAGCGAGCCTCGGGGACGGCATATTCCCGGCGCACGAATTTCTCGCCGCAGGTGGCGCATTCGGCGTGGGCACCGATTCCAACGTGCTGGTCGGCGTCGCCGATGAACTGCGCCAGCTCGAATATGGCCAGCGGCTGCAGCATCGCCAGCGCAACGTGCTCTCAAGCGGCGCCGGACGTTCCACCGGTCGCACGTTGTTCGACCACGCACTCGCTGGCGGCGCCCAAGCGCTGGCGCAAACGAAGGCGGGCCTCACGCCAGGTGCGCACGCCGACATTGTCACACTTGACACGTCGCATCCATCGCTGGCGGGACGCACCGGCGATGCCGCCATCGACGGCTGGATCTTTGCGGCGGGCAGCGGTGCGATCGATTGCGTCTGGGCCGGCGGCCGCAAGGTCGTCGAAGGCGGCCGGCACGGATTGCGCCAAGCCGCGCGCGAGCGATTCAACGCGACGGTGCGGAGGCTCGTCGCATGAGCCTCGTGACTGATACCGATAAGCCGACGCTCTACAAGCGCATCCGCGCCGACATCGAAAAGCGCATCCTGACCGGCGAGTGGCCGCCCGGTCACCGCATCCCTTTCGAGCACGAACTGGTGGCACGCTACGGCTGCTCGCGCATGACGGTGAACAAGGCACTGTCGGAGCTGGCACAGGCCGATCTGATCGAGCGGCGCCGCCGGGCCGGCTCGTTCGTGCGGCGGCCGCAGCATCAGTCGGCGGTGCTCAAGATCGCGGACATCCGCGCCGAAATTACCGCGCTCGGCCGCACCTACGGCTACGAGCTGATCCAACGCAAGCTGCGGACAGCGACCAGCGCTGACCGCGATCGTCTCGGCGTCTCGAAAGCCGGCAAGGTCGTCGCGATCGCCTGCCGGCACAGCGCCGACAACGTGCCCTTCGCCGTCGAGGACAGGCTGATCGATTTGTCGTCCGTCCCTGATGCCGCGACCGCGGATTTCTCGCGCGAGCCGCCCGGCTCCTGGCTGCTTCACCATGTCCCATGGACGGAGGCGGAACACACCATCAGTGCCATCGTTGCGGACGAACGCGCGGCGGAAGCGCTCGACATCGCCGTCGGCGCGCCCTGCCTCGTGATCGACCGCTACACCTGGCGCAGCGCGCGCACGATCACCGCCGTGCGCCTGCTCTATCCCGGTGACTCTCACCGCCTTGTCGCACGATTCAAGGGAGGCTGAGAGGAGATGTCGGCACAAATCGTGCAAAGCTTCGAGCAACGGTCCGGATGGGCCGGCAGTGATCAACAGAACGTCAATCCACCGATCTGTAAGAGGACGACAATCATGCGTAGTTCAAAGGTATTTGCGACAATCATTGCTCTCGCCGCCTCCACTCCCGCGCTCGCCGACGGCGTCAAGGTCGGCATCGGCATTTCCGGATGGACCGGCTTCGCGCCGCTGACGCTGGCGAAGGAGGCCGGCATCTTCAAGAAGAACGGCCTCGACGTCACCATCAAGAAGATCCCGCAGAAGGACCGCCATCTCGCCATCGCATCCGGCGACATCCAGTGCGCGGCGACCACGGTCGAGACCTGGATTTCCTGGAACGCCAACGGTGTTGCGACCAAGCAGATCTTCCAGCTCGACAAGAGCTATGGCGCCGACGGCATGGCCGTGCGCAACGACGTCGCCGCGATCAAGGACCTGAAGGGCAAGACGGTCGCCGCCTCCGCACCAGGCACCTCGCCCTACTTTGCGCTGGCCTGGATGCTCAAGAAGAACGGGCTGTCCGTGAAGGACGTCACCGTCGTGAACCTGGAGCCGGCTGCCGCTGCGCAGGCCTTCGTTTCCGGGCAGAACGACGCCGCGATGACCTATGAGCCTTATCTTTCGACGGTGCGTGCAGCGCCCGACAAGGGCAAGATCATAGCGACCACGCTCGACTATCCGATGGTCATGGATACTTTCGGCTGCACGCCGAAGTTCCTGACCGAGAATCCCAAGGCGGCCAAGGCCCTCGCCGACAGCTATTTCGAGGCGCTCGAGATGATCGCCAAGGACCAGGCCAAATCCTACGAGATCATGGGCGCCGACGTGAAGCAGACCGGCGAGCAGTTCGGCAATTCGGCGAAGTATCTGCGCTGGCAGGACAAGGCCGCGAACCAGAAGTTCTTCGCCGGCGATTTCCTGACCTTCAACAAGGAGGCGGCCGAGCTCCTGCTCGAGATCGGAATCATCAAGGCCGTGCCGAAGGTCGAGGACCTCTACGACGCCAGCTTCATCAAGTAACACCTTCGCGCCGCCGGTGCCGCCCGAGTGCGGGACCGGCGCGTCGATTCTCGGATAAGCAGTCTGATGCGCCCTCTGGATCCCGTTACATCGAGGCAGCGCGCGGCCTATGGCCTTGCGTTCTTCGTGCTGTTCGTCGCCCTCTGGTCCTGGGCGACGTTCGGCGGCCATGTGTCGAAGACCTTCCTCGCCAATCCGCTGACCATGGTGCAGGAAGGCCTTGAGCTCCTCACCAAGCACGGCTTCCTGTTCGACATCGGCATGACGATCTGGCGCGTCGTCGGCGGTTTCGCGCTCGCGGCAATCATCGCCGTGCCGCTCGGCGTTCTGATGGGCGCCTATAAGCCGGTCGAAGCGTTCCTCGAGCCGTTCGTCTCCTTCGCCCGTTACTTGCCTGCCTCCGCCTTCATCCCGCTCTTGATCCTGTGGGCGGGCATCGGCGAGTTGCAGAAACTGCTCGTCATCTTCATCGGCTCGGTGTTCCAGGTGATCCTGATGGTTGCGGTGACCGTCGGCGCCACGCGCCGCGACCTTGTCGAGGCAGCCTATACGCTGGGCGCCGGCGATCGCGGCATCATCCGCCGCGTGCTGCTGCCCTCCTCTGCGCCTGATATCGCCGAAATCCTGCGGCTGGTGCTGGGCTGGGCCTGGACCTATGTCATCGTCGCCGAACTGATCGGCTCGTCCTCAGGCATCGGTCATATGATCACCGACAGTCAGGCCCTGCTCAACACCGGCCAGATCATCTTCGGCATCATCGTGATCGGCCTGATCGGCCTCGTCTCGGACTTTCTGTTCAAGGCGTTCAACGCCTGGCTCTTTCCGTGGAAGCTGGCATGACGACGCTCAGGATCGAACAGGTTTCTCGCACCTTTCCCGCACGTCACGGCAATGCGCCCACGAAAGCGCTGGAGCCGACCGACCTCGTCATCGGCAACAACGACTTCGTCACCATCCTCGGCCCCTCCGGCTGCGGCAAATCCACACTGCTGCGCATCGTCGCCGGCCTTGACCGTCCGACCAGCGGACGGGTCACGCTCGACGGACGCGAGGTAACCGGCCCGGGCGCCGATCGCGGCATGGTGTTCCAGTCCTATACGCTGTTTCCCTGGCTGACCGTGCGCGAGAACATCGCCTTCGGCCTGCGCGAGCGCGGCGTGGCCGAGGCGGAGCGGAACAAGGTCGCGGACGCCTTCATTCGCCAAGTCGGGTTGTCGGGCTTCGAGAACCACTGGCCGAAGCAGCTTTCCGGCGGCATGCAGCAGCGCACGGCCATTGCGCGTGCGCTCGCCAACGATCCGAAGATCCTGCTGCTCGACGAGCCCTTCGGTGCGCTCGACAACCAGACGCGCGCGCTGATGCAGGAGATGCTGCTCGGGATCTGGGAGCGTGACCAGAAGACGGTGCTGTTCGTGACCCACGACATCGAGGAAGCCATTTTCCTCGGCAGCCGCGTCATCGTCATGAGCGCGCGTCCCGGCCGCATCAAGGCCGAGATCAATGTGGACCTGCCGCATCCCCGCTCCTACAAGATCAAGACCACGCCGGAATTCGTCCAGCTCAAGGAACGGTTGGTCGAGGAGATCCGCGCTGAAGCGCTCAAGGTTGCTGAACATGCCTGACACTCGCGCCGACGGACATCGCGTCCTCGCTGACCTCCATGCGCTGCGCGCCTTTGGCGCCTACAAGACCGGCGTGCACAAGCCGACCTTCTCAGAGCCGCACAAGCTCTCCCTGGAATGGCTCGTGCAGAAGCTGCCAGAGGCCAATCTCTCCGCGGCTGTAGACGGCATCGGCAATGTCTTCGGCACAAGCGCGAAGCATGGGCCCAAGCTGCTGGCAGGCTCGCATCTGGAGAGCCAGAACTACGCCGGCTGGCTCGACGGCCCGCTCGGCGTCGTCTACGCGCTGGAAGCTGCGCGCGTGCTGAACACCGATCCTTCGTTCAATGGCGCAGTGGAAGTCGCCGCCTGGTGCGACGAGGAAGGACATTTTGGTCATTTCCTCGGCTCGCGCTCCTATGTCGGACAAGTGACCGACACCGAAATCGATGCCGCGCGTGACCGCACCAGCGGCCGCGCCATGCGCGAGGCCCTTGCCGACATGGGCCTCGCGGGACGCCCGCGCGTAACCGCCGAGCCGGGACGACACGTCGGGTATCTGGAGGCCCATATCGAGCAAGGCGACACGCTCGAGAGCGGGCGCCTCGCCATCGGCGTCGTGACGTCCATCGTGGGCATCTGGCAGTACCAGATCAACTTTGTCGGCGAGCAGAACCACGCCGGCACGACGCGCATGGCGGTGCGCAAGGACGCAGGGCTCGCCCTGGCCAAGTTCTGCGTCGCGATCGACGAGCGCTTTCCGACTGACTGCGGCCCGCGCACGGTCTGGACCACCGGTCGCATCACGCTCGATCCGGGCGCACCGAGCATCATTCCAGGCGGGGCAGAGATGCTGTTCCAGATGCGCGACGATGATCCGGCCGTGATCGCGCGGCTGGAGCAGCTGCTGCGGACCATGGCGGACGAGGCCAGTGCGATTGGCCCCTGCACCGTCACGGTCACGAAGCTGCGCACTGGTGCGCCCGCAATGATGGATGCGGGCTTTCAGGACGCGATCGAGGCAGCCAGCAAGGCCGTCGCCGGTGCCCGGTCCATCCGCATGCCCAGCGGGGCCGGGCACGATGCGCAGATGCTCGCGACCGTGATGCCCGCAGGCATGCTGTTCGTGCCATCAATCGGCGGCATCAGTCACCACTGGACCGAGAATACCGCTGATGCCGACATCGTCACCGGCGCAGAGGTCTTCGTCGATGCCTGCCGGCGGATACTCGGGGGCTAGAACGACGTGCCGCCGCCGAATCTGAACTCCTGGACGGTGTCGTACTTGCCCTTCGTGATCGGCACGGCATAGTCGAAGCGCAGCGGTCCAAACGGCGAGGCCCAGATCAGGCCGACGCCAACCGACGATCGCACCACATTGCCGTCGTCGTATTGCAGTCCGCAGGTCGGGCACGCCTTGGTGTTGACTTCGCCCGTCGCCGACCACGAGGTCGGCCCCTGGTAGCCCCAGAGCGATCCGGCATCGGCGTAGACCGCGCCCTTCAGACCGACTTCCTTGGGCAGGAACCAGAACGGCATCTGCAACTCCATGGAGGCACCCCAATACTTCGTGCCGCCAAGCGAATCGCCGCTCGCACCCAGGCTCCGATAGGTGATGTCGCGCGGACCAATGCCGTTGGACGCGAAGCCGCGCACGAGGTTCGGGCCCATCTGGAAGTGATCCAGCATGCGCAGATCCTGGTTACCAAGCTTGCTGAGGAGACCGCCCTGGAGATGGATCACGCTCACAATGTCAGACACGAGCGGAGTGTAGTACTTGGTGTCCAACGCCGTCTTCAGATAGGTGACGTCACCGCCGACACCTGCAAAATCCTGCTTGAAGTCGACCAGCAACCCGTCCGTCGGGTTCCTGGTGTTGTCCAGCGTGTTGTAGTTCAGCGTGTAGCCGAGCGCCGAGGTCCAGGCCGCGCCGTTGGCCAGTTCTTTCCGAACCGGCAGGCTCGACTCGCCGTCGCCGTAGCAGCCATATCCATAGACGCCCGAATCCGTCGAGTTGGTCGGATCCGCGCCCCCCAGTACGCTCTGGATGTAGGCCGGTGTGGGATTGTACGCGAGCGAGGGGTTGGACGCGTTGTTGTTGCAGTTGTTGTAGGCGCTGGCCAGCGTGATGCTCTGCTGATAGAGCGAATAGCGGAGTTGGAGTGAGAGGTCCTCTCGCAAGGCCAGCCCAATCCGGGGAGAGAAGCCAAGCGTGGTCACGCCGTAGCTCGTATAGCTGTTCGACTTCTGCTGCTTCCAATATGTGTCGAAACCGAGCGCGATCCGGTAGCCGAGCAGATAGGGCTCGACGAAGGACAACGATATGCCGCGCGAATATTGGCCGTAGCTGACCGACGCCTTGCCGTACAGACCGCGACCGAGCAGGTTGCGCTCGGAGATCGAGACCTCGGCCAGCGCACCGTCGCTGGTGGAATAGCCGCCCGAGACGGAGAAGTCGCCTGTCGACTTTTCTTCCATATCGACGATCAGGATCACGCGATCGCTGGAGGAGCCGGGCTCAGTGACGATCTTGACGCTCTTGAAAAAGTCGAGGTTCTTCAGCCGCCGTTCGGCGCGGTCGACCAGCGCACGGTTGTAGGCGTCGCCCTCCGAGAGATCGAATTCGCGGCGGATCACGTAATCGCGCGTGCGCGTGTTGCCGCGCAGGTCGATGCGCTCGATATAGGTCCGCGGACCTTCGTCGACGTTGAACACGACGGATACGGTGTGCGCCTCGAAATTGCGGTCGCCGGCGGGGCGAACCACGGCAAAGGCGTAGCCGCGGCGCGAGGCCTCGATTTGCATCTCCTCGGTCGACTTCTCGATCGCTTCGACGTTATAGAGCGAGCCGACGTTGACGCGCGAATAGGTGTGGAGCGAACCGGCGTCGAAACTGGGAATGCTGGAACGGAAGTCGACCGATCCAACTCGATATTGCCGTCCTTCCTCGATCTTGAAGGTGACGAGAAAGCCCTTCTTCTCGGGATCGTATTCTGTAAGCGCTGCGACGACCTGGACGTCGGCGAACCCATTCTTGAGATAGAAGCGGCGAATCAGGTCGCGATCGGCCTCGACGCGATCAGGATCGTAGATGTCGTTGCTGGCGAGGAAGCTGAGCAGGTTGCTCTCGCGAGTCTTGATGACGTCGCGCAGGCGCGAGGCCGAGAATGCACTATTACCGATGAACTCGACCGACTTGACCGGAGTCTTGCCGCCCTCCTCGATCGTGAAGATGAGGTCGACGCGGCTGTTCGGCTGCTCGATGATCTCGGGCGTGACGCGCACGTCGTAGCGGCCCGAGCGCCGATAGATCTCGGCGATACGCAACGTGTCGGATTGCACCAGCGCCCGCGAGAAGGTCCCGCGCGGCTTGGACTGGATCTCGGCCGAGAGTTGCTCGTCCTTGATTTTCTTGTTGCCTTCGAAGGCGACGCGACCGATCACGGCGTTCTCCACCACCGATACCACGAGGCGGCCGCCGGCCCGACTGATCTTCACGTCCTGGAACAGGCCTGTCCCGATCAAAGCCTTGATTCCCTCATCGACGGCCGGTTGATCGAGGCGGCCTCCCGCGGCGGGCCGGAAGTAGGAGCGGATCGTCTCGGCATCGACGCGGCGGTTACCCTCGACCACGATCGTGTCCACGTTCTGCGCGGACGCCGGCTGCGGCAATAGCACCGCTGGAATTGAACTCGCAATCGATACACCACTCATCGCCACCACGATCAGCAAGGCCCGCCAAACCGACATTCCACACCTCAAGAGCACCTGCTGCTCTGAAACGAAACGGCTGTGGCCGCGATGTGGCTTCCAGATTGCTGCACTGTTTCAGGTCGTTGAAATTGATGGGCGGATGAGCCGCGCCAATACGGACACCATGCCGACCGCGCGAGCCTTACGGGAGCGAACGACCGCAATGCGCGTGCCGGGCATGCCGCCAGTCCGCACAAGGGCGCAGCAACATCGCGCAACGCCAGAGTTCTTTACAGCCTCCCACGCCGGTGCGAGAGGCCGCGGCATCGTGAACATGCATGGATTATCTGCCGATGAACGCGCTCGTCGCGACCAGAACGGTGCTGGTCGCCCTCCTCCTCAGTTCTACCCTCACCGCGCATGCCGCAAACACCGGCAAGCGCGATCAACAACAGACGACGCAGAATGCCGTCTACGAGTACGGTCCGCGCGGCCCCAATCGGTCTTACCAATCCGGTCCGCGAACGCGCATCTATGTGAGCAAGCGGTCGTGGCTGGATGGCGGGACCGAAGTGCTGCCCGGCGAGCGGAAGTTCACAGACTATGCCTTTCCACCCGGTGCTTCGTTCGCGCGTAGCAACAACAACCGGCCGCTCGATAGACAGCCGCTGAGCCCGGATGCGGACCTGGGCGGACTCATGCAGCGAATTCCGATTTCCTGGTGATCGGACCCGCTATCCCGGACGCGATGCAGCGCGAAGTGCTGCTGCCGTCTCGGAACTGTCGTGCGGTCGAACCGGGCGATGACAGCGAACGTGAGGTGGCAAGACACGCCTTCTTGTTCTCGCGGCGTGTTTCGCCCGAGCTTTGCTTGATCGCTCCGCCCTCTCGTCCAAGAGGGCGCAGGGAAGGCCGGGTGCCGGCGGCACCCGCGGTCTGCTGCGCAAAAAGGTGCACGCAGGAAACCGCACAGCAGCATACAGGTGAAGCCCAACACACGGCCTTCCCTGCGC